>JBASFN010000166.1:0-1903 GCA_049653045.1 Alphaproteobacteria bacterium | reverse complement strand
GGAAACAACAAATAAAAAGACGCGGCAACGCAAAATGCCAGTTGTGCCGATTGGCTGTCTGTCCTGTACAAAATTGCCGCGATACATAGAGTAAAAATCAGGGAAAGAGCAATTTTTAATTCCTTTTTCCATGCCGACAAACGCACGCAAGACAGCGCGGCAAAGAAAATCAGCACCATCGCGCCACTACTGCGGTTCAGGTAAAAAAGATTCCCTTCTGTACCAGGCGCAGGGGGCGCATGAAACAAGTAATAAATTTTTCCGCCGGTATAAAGTTCCAGAACGCATAAAAAAAACGCCGCCAGCGCGGCAAAGGGAAACCAGCGATGAAAATATTCGCCGTTATCCGCCCTTGAAAATACAAATAAAAAGGCCGCGCCAAACAACATGGGCGCAGTTTTCAGCGTCTTTTCAAAGGTCATGGCAGGATCAATCGCCCACAGGCTGCTGGTCGCCATCAAAAAGCATAGAGCCGTGGGGGCTAAAAAATCGCGGAGAGAGACCGATGGCCAGCATTTTTTTTCCCGCCGATAAATCAGCGCAAAAATAATCGGCACAATAACCGGAAACACTGTCAGGAATCGCGGTGCCAATGCCGCCAAAACCACGAACAGGCAAAATGCGCCCGCCAGAAATTTTTTGTGATTTTCACCCGTGACCGTCATGCCCGAGAACCATACACGCATTCAAGGGCAAAACAAGAAGACGCCCGCGCCGGGTTTCAGTTGAAGACGCCCTGAATGGAATCGCCCGCGCCGGATAGATCCTTGCCGAACCCTTCCGCCGTGTTACAAGCCGATAAACCGGCTCCGACCAATAGAAACAAACACAGTGTCAAAATCTTGCGGTTCATTGAAAACTCCTGTTTTCCGGCTGTCAAAATGTAACTCGGGGTTGATTCTAGGCGATTACGCCGCAAGGCTCAAGAGGCGGAAATAGATACGGCGATGAAGGTTAAAGAATGGTGGACCCAATCGGGATCGAACCGACGACCTCTTGCATGCCATGCAAGCGCTCTCCCCGCTGAGCTATGGGCCCCCAAAGGAAGGGAACGGCCCCGAAATTAGAAGCGGGGCCGCTCTTTGTCCAGTTATTTCTTCAACAGATCGCGGATTTCTCCGAGGAGTACCACATCGGCGGGGGGCGCGGACGGGGTAGCTTCGGCCTGCTTTTTCAGTTTGTTCACGCCTTTGACCAGCATGAACACAACAAACGAGATAATCACGAAGTTGATGACAGCGTTGATGAACATGCCGTAGCTGATGACCGTGGCGCCGGCATCCTTGGCTGCTTTCAGGCTGGCGTAGGTTTGGCCATCGAGCGCGAAAAATTTATCCGCAAAATCAACGCCGCTGGTCAGCATGCCGATGACGGGCATAATCATATCGCCCACCAGCGAATTGACGATCGCAGTAAAGGCCGCGCCCATGATAATACCGACGGCCATGTCCATGACATTGCCGCGCGCAATAAAGTCTTTGAATTCTTTAATCATTTTCTTCTCCGGATTTTTGTTGAAACGCGGGCACGCTAGCATAAAAAAACACAAGAAAAAAGCCGCCCCGTGCATACCCCGGAAGGCGGCTTTTTATGGAATTTATGGGTTTTAGTCGCGTCTGCCGAAAAATTGCAGCAAAAACTGAAACAGCATGATGAAATTCATGTACAGGGATAAAGCCCCCATAACCGCCAATTTTGAATTCATGCTTTCACTGTGTGAAGAACGATACATTTCTTTAATATTCTGGGTATCCCAAGCAGTGAGGCCTGTATAAATCAATACGCCTATTGCAGAAATAGCCATATGCATGACAGGCGACTGTAAAAATACGTTCACAACGATCGCCAGCATTAAGCCCAATGCTGCCATACCCAGCATGGATCCCATACGCGAAAGGTCAAC
>JBASFN010000165.1:0-6153 GCA_049653045.1 Alphaproteobacteria bacterium | reverse complement strand
GATGTTGATTTCCTTGGCCGTCAGGGAGATTTTAACAGGAGCCTTGCCGTCACCGTAAATGACGCCAGGTGCCTTGTCTTCGCGGCGGAGACTCCGGGCAACCCCTTTACCGGCCCGATCCCGTGTTTCCGCTTTCAGAGCGTAGTTATTGGACATGATAGTTCCTCTTCATAATGTTGGGCGAGCCTCCAGGGGTGCTCGTCCCAGTTTCGATGGGGGAGATAAACAAAATCAGGGGGGTTTAGCAAGGAAAATCGTCTGGATTATAGCTATTAACCCTACGCCCCTGCCCCCGTCGGGACAGGCGATCCAGGCTAATCGCAATGCATTGCCAAGTCGCCGCTGGGCAATGTCTTTGATTTGCAGCTTTCTTCCTTGGCAGGGATGGCGGGCTGAGAGACAACAGGAACGCCTGCTTGAATGGCTTTTAATTTTTCAGCGACTTCGTTTTTAATATCCGGCGCAACCTTGGGATCGTTAAAAACCTTTTGAAGGATTTTATAGGAAATTTCATTTCTTTGCAGGTCTTCCTGCCAATTACCGCAATCTTTATCAAAGTGGCTTTTGATCACTTTCCGGCCAATTTCTTCCAGCTTTTTTTCCTTAGGCTTATCTTCTTT
Source organism: Alphaproteobacteria bacterium (assembly GCA_049653045.1). Classification (GTDB taxonomy): domain Bacteria; phylum Pseudomonadota; class Alphaproteobacteria; order Micavibrionales; family Micavibrionaceae; genus UBA7657. The sequence goes on along the minus strand of JBASFN010000165.1, from coordinate 5,533 downwards.
TTTTTCTGATTTTTTCTGATCGTCGGTTTCCTCTTCGACTTTTTCCTGTTTAACAACAACAACATGGGATTTCAAACAGGTGTTTGGGTCGAGGACATCCGTTTCGGTGACAAATTTTTGCGGATCGGTCGCACAGCCGTACATCAGCGAAAGTGGCAACAAAATTGTGATTAGTTTTTCGCCTGTTTTGTTCAGCATAGGCCGTTCCTTTTTTATGAGAAGCAGGAACGTACCATACGACAAAGGTTTATGTCAATATATTTTGCGCGGGCAAAGAAAAACTGCCGCTCACACAAGGCAAGCGGCAGTTTTAGCAAGATGTTATAAAGTTTAGTTGTGATCGTTACCGGGAACAGGGTACAGATCATCCACGGCTCTATTGACCATATCATGGCACATTTCACGGTGCTCAGATGTTGGGAACAGGCCTTTTGCACGCTTTTCATTGTCGCAGTATTCTTGAACGCTAATCAAAATAACCTTACCGCTGACGTCATGTCTTTGCATGGTGACTTCGTGAGCCTGCATGTCCTCAAGAATGTCGTGCTCGGTCTTCAAACAGTTCCAGACCTGCTGCTCATCTTCAGACAATTCGCTGACTTTTTTAGCAACAGCATCCTGTTGCTTGGGTGTCATACGATCAAGATCAAACGGTGTCATATTGCCCATTGGCGCAACACCAGCTGCCTGCGTGTCTTGCTTACCAAAGCTGACACCCGCGAACCATGCCGCGTTCAAAGCCCCAGTCCATTGGCTCTCAAGGTTACATTTACCAGCCGCAATCGTTGAAGCCATTCCAGGAGCATGTGTCCAGGACACGAACTTGCTGTCGGTATCGCCAAACTTGATCTGATTGCCGTTACCACCACCGTTCAAAGAGTTTTGATTGGTGTTGTCGCCCGTGGTGGCATTTACTTCATTTTCAAGATTTTGCTCCCCTTTTACAGTGCCTTTTACAACGCCATTCAAGGTGTTTTCGCCCTTAACAACGCCATTCAAGGTGTTTTCGCCGTTAATAGTGGGCTTAATAACCGGATTATTTGTATAATTCGGAGCATGATAAACTGGAGGCTTGGGAGGATTGTAAACTGGGGGCTTAGGAGGATTGTAACCGCCATTCCCATGACCATGATGACCATTTCCGTGATCGTTGTGGCCGTTGCCGTGACCGCTGTTGCCATGACCGTTATGACCACCATATTCCGTAGCCAGCGCGCTGCCGCTCACGGCTGTCAAAATTGTTGTCAGAGCTATGACCTTTTTGTTCATTTCCATTGTTACTCTCCTTCTCGGTGTTAAATAAAGCTCCCGTGTATTGAGCTTGCACAAAACAAATCACATATCCGGGCATTCATAATTTTCCTAATGCGGGGATAAATCCCACACCCCAACTATTCTGTCAAGCCAAATCTTCCCATAAGAATTTATTTGCATAAATATAATCTGCGGTGTATGTAAAAGCCCATCTCGACAACATCAGGACTGGCCATGAACGCGATTGCAGTACCGACACCCCTTCCCTTGCCCGTTGCGGATAACACCTCGCTGCCTGTCAAACAATCGCTGAAAAGCCTGTTTGTGGGCGCGGCCATGATGGGAACGGCGAAGCTGGCGTTTAATACATCGGTCCGGGCGTTGGATGTTACGGGATTTAGCGCCGCCGTCACAACCGGAACATGGCGCGCCGTCGATGAGATGGTCAAAGATTATAAAGCCATCAAATACACCGAGGACGGCATAGATCTGACAACGCGGGACATCCTGCGCCAGATTATGACCCGCGATAACGGCAAAAAATACGCCAAAAAATTCGGCACAGGCGCGGCGATGGGGCTGGCCGGGGCGTTCGGCGCGGATTACGCCATCGAACACTGGGACACGATCAAAGACATCACAAAACCGATCCGCGATTTCACCGGAAGTTTTTTCAAATCCGTGTCGGACTGGTTCGGCAAGGCCGTCAACTTCGTTAAAAATATGAGTCCCATTAAGGATGCCGTCGCGGCGGACAAGCCGGACATGAAATTGATGAACGCCAGCTTCCACCCGGCGGTCGATCACCATTCAATCGCTCCCGCCATTGCCGCCGCGCCGCATGTTGCCTCGGCCTTGGATGCGTTGGAAGCGAAAGCCGATTCCGTTGCGATGACTAAAAAGGCGCGGCATACGATTGAACTGGCTCTGAAGGGAAAAAGCTGGGCGGTGAACGAAGCGATCGATGGGATGCTGAATGGGCGTTTCGGATTTGAAAAAAATACCGCGCTGGCGGTGCAATTGACCAAGGACATGGCCGCGCACGGCGACAAGGGCGCGGCGTTGAAGCTGGCCTATATGCAATATACCCCGCGCTTTTCCGGGCTTGGTATCGAGCATAATCCAAAGGCCGCGCTGGCGACGGTGAAGGAATTGGGACGCAGTTGGGTCGGCGGTGAATCGTTGCTGGAAAAGGCGATGAGCACCGGAGAAAAAGCCGCAGACACGGTCAAAGCCTTGGCGGATGCTCCTCCCGGCACGCACCGGGACATTATCGCCGGAACGGAAGGCAAGCGCATCCACGATACTATTTACCCGCGTTCCGCGCCATCTACCAGCGTTTGCGATCTGTATGAAAAGACAAGCTTCAAACCGGGCGAGCGGCCTTACTCCCTCGATTGCCACACAGATCAACGCCCGTTCAAGTCAGGCGATAAAATCACCCTGCATGCTCACTTCAATGGCGGCCTGCCGGATGTGACGCATAACATTGTTCTTCAGAATAATTTCGATCTGGATAAAAAACCATTCGCACTGCAGCAGGCGGCAAAACTATCTTTCAATCCCTTTAAGGCCGAGGCGCGGAAAATCTATACGCAGCAAACAGACCAAGAGCTTGTGGCAAATTTATTCTAAATAATTTTAACGGAAAAGTTCGGAAATTGATTCCTCATGCGCGGTGCGGCGAATGGCCTCGCCCATCAAATGCGCGACGCTGAGCTGTTCTATATTCGGTGAGGACAAAACCGCCTCAGTTGCTTGAATCGTATCGGTGATTACCATGCTCTCGAGCGGTGAATTGGCAATCCGCGCCACGGCTCCGCCCGATAACACGCCGTGAACAACATAGGCATGAACACCCTTTGCGCCCTGATCTTTCAAAGCCTGCGCCGCATTCACCAGCGTGCCGCCTGAATCGACAATATCGTCAACGAGGATACAAACCCGCCCGTCCACTTCACCGATCACGTTCATTACCTCGGACACGCCCGCTTGTTCGCGGCGTTTATCAATGATGGCCAGATCGGCATCCAGACGCTTGGCCAGCGACCGCGCCCGCACCACGCCGCCGACATCGGGCGAGACAATACACAACCGCTCGCCTTTGAATTTTTTTAGAATCTGCGGCACGAAGACCGGCGCGACAATAAGGTTATCAACCGGCATATCGAAAAATCCTTGAATCTGCCCGGCATGAAGCTCCATCGCCAGAACCCGGTGCGCCCCGGCGGCGGTAATCAGATCAGCGATCAATTTTGCGGTAATCGGTGTGCGGCCACCGGTTTTACGATCCTGCCGCGCATAACCAAAATAAGGAATAACCGCCGTAATCCGCCGCGCCGATCCGCGCTTCAGCGCGTCGATGGCGATGAGCAACTCCATCAGATTATCATTGGCCGGATAGGACGTGGACTGAAGGAAAAATACGTCCTGTCCGCGCACATTTTCCATGATCTCCACGAACACTTCCATATCGGAAAAGCGTTTCAGGGTGGCTTGCGTCAAGGGAACATTCAAATAGGCGGAAATCGCTTCGGCGAGAGGTTTGTTGGAATTTCCTGCAATCAGCTTCATGGGGTCGTTTTAGGGGAAAAAGTGATAAGTTTCAAGCTGTAAGTTATAAAAACCCCTTCCTTATCACGTATCACTTATTGCTTATCGCTATAACCGAAATCTGGCGGCCATAGTCGGGTTCCTTCCTGTGGGTGGTGCGGCGAAAGCTGAAATAATCGGCTTCGTTGGCAAAGGTATCCACACCCGCGATTGAAACCTGCCCGAGGCCACAGTTATAAAGACGGGCGGCGCAATACCCCGCAAGGTCAAAATGCAGATGACCGGGCTTTTGCGCCTCCATAAAAAAACGCTCGTTTTCGGGATCGTCTTTCAGGAAAGGATCGGCGAACGATTGGCTGACCTCATAGGATCGCTTGCCGATGCAAGGGCCGATGGCGGCGCGGATCGTCTCCGCCCCGTATTCCTTCATAGTTTTAACCGTGGAGTCGAGAACGCCGCCCAGTGCGCCCTTCCACCCCGCATGTGCCGCGCCGATGATTGGCTTGCCCCCCGCCCGCCCGTAAAACAGGACGGGCGCGCAATCGGCGGTCAGGACGCTTAACGCAAGACCGGGAATGTCGGTTACGGCGGCGTCGGCCTCGGGGCGCTCGGCAAAGGGCTTTGTGACTTTAATACAGGTGGAGCCATGAACCTGATAGAGGGCGATAATATTGCCAGGATCAACACCAATAGCGGCGGCCACACGGGCGCGGTTTTCGGTGATGTGTTCGGGGTTATCGCCGGAGCCAATGCCGCAATTCAGGCTGGAAAATATGCCGTTGCTGACCCCGCCGACACGGGAGAAGAAGCTGTGGACGATGGAATTATCATCGTTGGTTCCGAAGACCTTAATACGTTTGGGCATTATCAATCATTAAGCTATAAATTCAAAACTACAGAGTATCTTTTACACTGTATTGTATATTTTCTCTACATAGCCTCATTAATTGGTTCAACCTGTTTTCAGTCTCAATTTTATTGAGGATCAGGTAACGCATCTCCCCAAAACTCGTTGGTCTTACATATTCTATATTGCTCTAGAAATTCAACATCCTGCTTCCAAAGTTTTTGTTCAATTTCTTCCTGTGCTGGTCTTGGCAATCTAAAGAATTCTCGATGCGGCATAATTTCTTTATCACCAATGTGTAAATCTACGATTTTCTTACCTGTCAGTTCTAGCGCACATTTATCACCGACAAAGTTCGTTGCAATGCTATCTGGGAAGGTTACAGTAAGAGCATCTCCCTCCTGCTCCGCCATCGCATTTTCTGCGAACAGAGCGGCCAACAAGACGGGTATTCCTGCATATTTCAGAGATGGCTTCATTTCCGGTTTTCCTTTTATATTTTGAAAATCGTAAGCACCTTACACAGGGATTTTGATTATGTCAATTTTTTTCGTCAAATCCAAAAGGCTTCAAAGGCCGCCCATGCGCCAACCCCATGACTTTAAACAATTTTCCCATTTGATCCGGGTCGGTTAATCGTTGCAAGGATTTTTCGATGTCGAATTTTTGCGCCGGGGTGGCGCGGGATTTGAGGGCTTCGGCGCGGGCGTGGATGCCGATGTTTTTTAAGAAATCGCCCTGCTCTATGGGGCCAAAAACCCGCGCCCCGGCCTGTTCCGCCGCACGGCCAATCGCCTCGAAATCGACATGCGCGGTCAGGTCGGCGTTGCCGACATCTTGTAGTGGAGAAATATATTGGTGGTTTTTGAGGGCTTGCAG
>JBASFN010000164.1:0-1584 GCA_049653045.1 Alphaproteobacteria bacterium | reverse complement strand
GTAAGGGGCAGGTTCCATCATTATGAAGCGCAAAGAAGAAAATTTTAAATTTACACGGCGCGCCTTGTTCGTGGGGGCGGCTGAGGGGGCGATTTTGACCGTCTTGGGCGGGCGGCTGGCGTGGCTTCAGATTTCACAAGGGGCGCGGTATAAAACGCTGGCCGATAAGAACAGGATCAATATCAAGATCATTCCCCCCTCTCGCGGGCAGATCGTAGACAGGTTCGGCGTGCCGCTTGCGATCAACAACCGGAATTTCCGCGCTTTGGTCGTGCCCGAGCAGACGGAAAATCTTGAGCAGTCGCTGCGCTCCCTCCAGAAATATATTGAAATCAGCGAGGACAAGATTAAGGCGGTTTTAAAGCTGGCGAAGAAAAGCCCTAAATTCCTGCCGCTTGAGATCAAGGATAACTTAAGCTGGGAGGAGGTGGCAAAGGTCGAGGTAAACCTGCCCGACCTGCCGGGGATGTCCACCGAGGCCGGAGAGATAAGAGCCTATCCCTTGAGCGAGGCAACCGCGCATATGATTGGCTATGTCGGCGCGGTGAGTAAGGGCGAACTGAGCGATGATCCGCTTTTGAATGTTCCAGGGTTCAAGATTGGCAAGACGGGGGTCGAAAAAACCCATGATCTTGCCATGCGTGGCCGGGCTGGCTCGTCAGAGGTCGAGGTTAATGTCGTCGGGCGCGTGGTGCGCGAATTACGCCGGATCGAGAGTGTGCCGGGCGATCGTGTGACGTTGACGATTGACGGCGAGTTGCAGCGCCTTGCACAAAAAAGATTATCAGAGCAGCAGAGCGCATCGGCGGCGGTGATGAATGTGCATACCGGTGAGGTCTATGCGCTGGCGTCACATCCGGGATTCGATCCGAACGTGTTTTCAAAGGGGATTCCCACATCGTTGTGGGAGGAATTGCTGGCCAATCCGGCCAATCCCCTGACCAACAAGGCGATTGCGGGGCAGTATCCGCCCGCATCCACGTTCAAAATGATTACGGCCATTGCCGGGATGCGCGCCGGGAAGATCAATATGAACCGAACCGTTTTTTGCCCCGGTCATTACCGACTGGGCAAGGGGTTGTTTCACTGCTGGAAAAAGGGCGGGCATGGGTATGTGAATGTCATCGATGCCCTGACGAAATCGTGCGACGTGTTTTTCTATCAGATGGCCAATGAAATGGGGATCGACAAGATTGTTGAAACGGCGCGGGAATTCGGGCTGGGGAGCAAATTCGGATTTGATCTGTCAGAGGAAAGGCCGGGGCTGGTTCCCGACAGGGCATGGAAGAAGGCGCAGTTTAACGAGTCGTGGCAGCCGGGGGAAACCATCGTCAACAGTATTGGGCAGGGGTATTTTCTGGCGACGCCCTTGCAACTGGCCGTTATGGTGGCGCGCATGGTGAATGGCGGGTATGCGGTGAAGCCGCAGATTACAAATTTTGTAGGTGAAAAACCACGCATCCCCGCGCAATGGCCGAAAATGAAGGTCGATGACGAGCATCTACGGGTTGTGCGTCTTGGCATGGATAAAGTCGTCAACAGCGAGCGGGGAACGGCCTATAGTTCGCGGGTTAAGGACAATCC
>JBASFN010000163.1:0-13265 GCA_049653045.1 Alphaproteobacteria bacterium | reverse complement strand
CCGCATACCCGGCCAGCAATTCGCGCACCGGCAATGTCTTAAGCGTCTGAATGTCCGCAAAAACGGCAACGGGCTGATAGAAACTACCGACGAGATTTTTTCCCTGCCGCGTATTGATCCCGGTTTTCCCGCCAACGGAACTATCCACCTGTGATAACAAGGTTGTTGGAATCTGTACATAAGGAACACCGCGCATCACAATCGACGCACAAAACCCGGTCAAATCACCGACAACCCCGCCGCCAACGGCAAAAACAGCCGAATCCCTGGCAATCCCCTCGCCCAGCATCCAGTTCAGAATTTTTTCCACCTGATCGAACGATTTGGTTTTCTCTCCGCTCCGGACGAAAATAATTTCAGCCTTCGCCGCACCATCATGCAAAAGAACACTCCGCAGAGACTCTGCAAAATCCCTGACATTCATATCGGCGACAAGAAACACCGACTTGCCTGAAACCTCAAAAGGGAGCAATTCCGGCGCACGGGCAAGCAAATCCGTTCCTATGAAAATATCATAAGACACAGCATCCAGATCAACACTGACGATCTTGGTCTCCATTCCTCTCAGACACTACCCATTCTGACATGCGCGTACAACGCTTTTATCAATGATTCCAGCGTCTTTTCGACCCCGGAAGCACCAGTTTCAATCTGAATATCGGCCTGCGCGTAATACGGCGCTCTCTTTTCCATCAGATCACGGAGGATTTTTTCCCGGTCATCACCTTTAAGCAACGGCCTGTCATCGTTTTTTTCCATCCGCCGGAGCGATTCTGCAATATCAGTTTTCAGCCATACGGAAATGGCACTATCCCGGATCGCCGAGCGCGTTTCATCATCCAGCACCGCCCCACCGCCCGTGGCCAGAACGCAACCGCCAGCCAAAATCGTTTCAAGGACAGCCCGCCTCTCGGCGGCGCGAAACTTATCCTCACCGAATTTTTCAAATATTTCGCTGACGGAACACCCGGCTTTTTCCTCGACAATTTTATCACTATCGAAAAAAGGCAGTTCAAGCTTAGAGGCCAGCTTGCCCCCAACATGGGTTTTCCCGGAACCCATCATCCCGACAAGGACAACAGGCTTTTGTAAATTCGCCCGGAGAAAATCAATCGCGTCTTTCATAGAGTATTCTTTCTTTATTTTTCAAAATCGCAATTGAACAACCGCCTCAATTTGTACTAAGGTGGCTGCAATTTGGAAAATCAGGCAACAACTATAAATCAGTACGGCTCAAAATGAAAATCGGCAAAATACTCCTCGCTGCGATTGCCCTGCTTGCCATTGGCGGCGCGGGCTTTCTTTTTCTCGTTGATGTTCCCGTCGCTCAGACAGAAATTTCTCGGGAGATACCCCATGACCAATTCAGCCAGTAGGGCTTTTCTGCTGACGGCCGCCATCTTCCTGATGGCGGGCTCCGCTCACGCCGGAAAAACAGATATGCAAACTCTCAACGTCGCCGCACCGGAGGGGAGCAAACCCGCCAGCATGAGCAACGCCGACTTCAGAGAGATTGAAAGCGCGGGAATGTATAAAAACGCCAACGAGGGAAGCCTTGGCAAAGATTTATGGAAGGGCAGCAAACGCTCAGTCCTACTACCACTGATCGAGGACATGCCCGTTGCCTCGCGTGAACCAGCCGTCCAGCGTCTTATTTTTGGCGCTTTGCTGACGCAGGCAGATGCGCGAATGATTGAAAACGATGTTCCCATCGAACCGGGACGCGATCTTTTTACCCTGCGGCTGGAAAAATTAATTCAGGCCGGAGCCTACAGGCAGGCGCAAGATTTCTACTCTTCATTCTTTGAAGAGACAAAACCCTACCACGAGCGTCTTGCCCGCGCCGGATTGCTGGCCATGCTCCTCAACGGCGAAAAATCCCTCGCCTGCGTCGAGGCCAATACGCTGAAAGACAACTTTCCAGAGTCCGAATTCATCAAGCAAGCCCTTGCCTTTTGCGATGTAACACTTTCGGAAACACCCTCTGCTGCGTCCCTTGAAACCATGAAGGCTCTCAACCTTGGAAGCCTCGACATTCTGACCGCAAAAGATGCCGCGATTGTTTATAACCCCGAAAATTTTGGTGCTCTTTCGCTGATCGAAAAAGCATTCTTGGCTGCGGCGCACAAAATAAATTTTGAAAAATCCGGCATCACCGATATTCGCTCCGTCCCGCCGACCCATCTTCGGATTTTATTATCCGATGACAGCCTCAGCGAAAAAAGCAGATTTCTTCTAACCGTGGCGGCTGAATCATGGGGACTGGCAACGCCGGGCGAATTAAAAGATGCCTACCGGGCAGCTCTCCCCCCGACGGGCGGCGACCTCTCCAGCCTGCAAATCCCCGATACGGCAGAAGATTGGGAGAAAATATCCTATAATTTTGCCATCGCCACGAACACGGACGACGAATCATCCCGGTGGAACGCTATAAAAAATGCACTGGCTCTCAGCGACAAGCTTGGCCCCGCCGCTCTAAAACCCTTTGCCGACATCATTGAGAAAACTCAACCCGTGGCTGTAACAGAGATGGAAATTGAACAAGCCTTGCGTGTATTGAACTTTGCACAAAAGCCGATCCCCGGCCTATGGCTCAAGGAAATCGAACAACTCCCCCTCGATCAACAAAAAACCGTTAAAAATCAAACAACTTACACAGAGAAATTCATATCCGAATTTGTTAAAAAAGACGGCAAACCAGAGAACAGCAGCGCCGAACTATTGAAGGCGTCGCCCTACGAATCAGGCTCCCGCCAAAATTATTTATTCAAAAACATTATAGAAAATGTTGACAACACCGCAGGGAATAGTGATAATGCAGCAGAAATTTATGAAAAAGATTTCGGCTTGACATTTAAGCAAGATTATGTAATGCCTACCATCGTTGTGTGGAATCATTTGCTTGAAGCAGGCCAGAGCGGCAGGATCGGTGAAACGGTCGTGCTGGGGGCCTCGGTGCTTCAGGTCTCCGAACCGGAAAATATCTATCCCGGTTTGTTCAATGATGTACGCACAAGTTTGAGTAACGTGGGGTTAACGGAGATTTCCTCGAACCTTGCCATTGCGGCGATGTTGGGAACGATCCAAAGAAACTAGGAGAAAATAAAATGGCACGTCCAGGCCGTCCGGCACTACCGAAACCTAACCTGCATCCGCTCGTGGATTCATTCCTCGATATGCTCACGACTGAGCGCGGTGCGGCACTGAACACCCGCCACGCCTATTGGCGCGATCTGGCGGATGTCAGCCTTTATTTGCGTAGCAAGCGTAACAGCGATGTGGACAAAGCCACCGCAGAAGATCTGAAATCCTACCTGAAAGATCTTTCGGAAAAGGTGCACAGCAAGGGCACAAATAAATCGAAAATCGCCGTGCGGACTGTTGCACGCCGCCTCTCGGCTCTGCGCCAGTTCTACCGTTTTGCGGTATCGGAAAACATCCGCAAGGATGACCCGACCTCGGCAATCGAAAGCCCGAAACAAGGCCGTACTTTGCCTAAAACCTTGAACGAAACCGATGTATCGGCTCTTATCAAGACGGCGGCTCATGGCGGAAGTCCTGAAAGCATTCGCCTCGTTTGCCTTCTTGAGATGCTCTACGCCACTGGCCTGCGCGTTTCCGAGCTCGTCGGCCTGCCGATGGCGGCTCTGGGACAAGGAAACCAGTTCATCATCATCGCCGGCAAAGCGGGACGTGAGCGTATGGTTCCCCTCACCGACTCGGCGCAAAAGGCACTTAAAAAATACATGGATATCCGCAAACAGTTCGTTGGCGCGGATGAACAGAAAACCCGCCAAGAACGTTGGGTTTTCCCATCCCGCACGTCGGACAGCGGCCACTTGACCCGCCAGCGTTTTGCCCAGCTCCTGAAGGATCTGGCGCGTTATGCCGGTCTCGAAGAGGGTAAAGTCAGCCCACACGTCCTGCGTCACGCGTTCGCCACGCACCTGCTGGCCAACGGCGCGGATCTCCGCTCCGTCCAGAAAATGCTCGGCCACGCTGACATTGCCACGACGCAAATCTACACGCACATCCTCGGCGACAAGCTGAAGAAAACCGTGAAAGAAAAGCACCCTTTGGCAAAAACGGGTACGGACGACTAATTTCGTAATATACCGGATAAATAATTCAGGCAGGCTTTGACATTGTGCAAGCCTGCCTGTTTTGCTATTTTCGTCCTCACAAGAACTCACAAATCATAAAAAGAAAAAATGAACCTCGAATTTGAAAAACCCATCCTGGAACTCGAAGGAAAAATTTCCGAACTCCGCAACATGACAAGCAGCGGCGGCGTCAACATCGCCGACGAAATATCGCGCATGACGACCAAGGCAGATCGCCTCTTGCAACAGACCTACAGCAAGCTGACCCCGGCGCAAAAAGTCCTCGTGGCACGTCACAAGGACAGGCCGCATTTCCTCGAATACGCAAAAGAAATAATCGAGGATTTCACGCCACTTGCCGGCGATCGCAACTTCGCCGAAGACTATGCATTGCTCGGAGGCCTCGGGCGTTTCCGCGGACGACCCGTCATCGTTATGGGGCACGAAAAAGGACACGACACAGAAACCCGGATCAAACATAACTTCGGCATGACCCGTCCCGAAGGCTATCGAAAAGCCCAACGCCTGATGAACATGGCGTCACAATTCCAACTGCCTGTCATCACCCTCGTCGATACGGCCGGAGCCTACCCCGGCAAGGGCGCAGAAGAGCGCGGCCAATCCGAAGCCATCGCCAAGTCCATAGAAACCTGCCTCAGAACCGATGTACCAATTATCTCCGTCATCATTGGCGAAGGCGGATCGGGCGGAGCCATCGCCATTGCGGTCGCCGACCGGGTTTATATGTTGGAACATTCAATCTATTCCGTCATCTCCCCAGAGGGCTGCGCGTCAATTCTGTGGCGGAGCGGTGCTCATGCGGAAGATGCCGCCACCGCCCTGAAAATCACGGCGCAGGATTTATATGAATTAAAATTGATAGACGCTGTGATCGCGGAACCCATCGGCGGCGCACACCGCCACAAAAAAGAAACCATCGACAACGTGGCCAAACAGATAGAAAAAGCTCTTGGCGATCTAACCCCATGGGATTCGGGATCACTTCTCGCCGCACGACGGAAAAAATTTCTGGCCTACAGCAGAAATCTTTAACTAAATTTGAGCAACTTTCTGCAACTGATCGTCCGATTTTTTTTCGGGCAAGATTGGTGAATCGAGAACAACCCGCGCACGTTTTTGCATCTGCTCAAAATTACCATGCCCGGCACGCTTGTGCCCCTCATCGGTCGCCGCCGCACGGTAATAGAGCATCAAGAAAACCCTGATCGCCGCGGTCAATGACGTACTCTGACTTTTCCGCATACTGACCAAACTGCAAATATCATGGATGCTACATTTCTCGCGCATCGCTATATCACGCAAGGCCATCCACATCTCCGGCTCCAACCGAATAGATGTCCTACGCCCCTGAACCGTAATATTTTTACTAACAAGCGACGTCTTATAACGCCCCTCACTTAATTCACCCTTGGATAAATCACGCACGCCCTGCTCTCCCCCTGCCTTTGAAAAAGACTCAACCCGATACACACCATAGAATACGTTCACAACCTATGCTTGTAAAGCGACTTTATGAATTTTTGGCTTCACAATGGTTTTGCGCTACCATATCTATAAGGGGACTTTATGAGGAAAACACATCCGTGCCGCGCATATTTCTAAAACCCAACTCCCCCGAATTCCACGACAAGGACGCCAAGACAAAACAAAATGTCCGCCAGTGCGACATGCCGGGCTGTCCGGCACACGGCGAACACCGCGCCCCGAGGGATCGCGGCCTGCAAGATTATTACTGGTTCTGCCTCAACCATGTGAAGGAATACAACAGCGCCTGGAATTTCTTTCAGGGCATGTCCGGCCAGGAAGTCGAAGACCACATCATCAACAGCCTTTATGGCGACCGACCAACGCGCCGCTATGACAACGAAGGTATCGCGGCAGAAAACCTGCGCCGCGCCGCATGGCAAACCTATAATTTCACCGAAGAAGAACCGGTCAAAAACAGGTTTACTCAAGAAGAACGAAACACGCCGGAATTCGAGGCCCTCGCCCTCATGGGGCTGGAACCACCCATCACACTGGCGGAAATCAAAACGCGCTATAAAGAACTCGCCAAGAAATACCACCCCGACCTGAATGGCCGCGATACAAAGTCAGAGGAAATCCTCAAACGCATCAACATGGCCTATACGATTTTGAAACTGGCCTATGACAGTTTCGACGCGCGCTAAAACTGCGGCTCGACTTGCGGCTTTAACAACGCACAAACCTCATCCCCGCCCGCATACCACGGATGCTGCCTCTGATTCTGTTTCCTTTTACCCTCAACAGAAACGCGAACAACACCATCAAGATCAAACCCGGAAACATCCTCGGGAACCATCAAGTAAACACTGCCGCAAGTCTTCATAGTGGCATGGGCATGATCTTTACTAAAGTATGGCCCGACACCAATATGCTCGGCACTCAAATCATCTGACACTCTCTGATTCTTGCCAAGATTATATGCAACACGATTATATGCATCCTGAATTTCAGAATTAAAAAATTCCTCCGGCAGGGCCGCAATCACTTCTCCCGTATAATCCAGAACACCCTCGGCCTGAGCAAAACCACCCTTGCGCAGCAACAAATCCACCGCCTTCAAAAGATAAACAAGATTGTCGGGATATTTCTCCAGCCCGCGCTCAATGACCTCATGCGCCGCGCTGTAACCTTCGCTCTTATAAAGCTTTTCAATAAGGGAGAGATCGCTCAAAGCATCCCACTCCCCGCGAATGCCGGGAGGCGACTTATCTCTTTTTGCTCCTAAATATCCACCAGCCAAAACACACCCTACTATAACGCAAAAGGTAACTTACTACTCTGAAGTCGAATGAAGCAAAATATCTCCGGCTTGAAAAGATTGTCATTACATACGGATGACGCTGTCTCCTAAAAAGCCATAAACTTAAAAACTCTTATTTAGGTGCAAAAATATCATTCGCAATATTTCCGGTCGGATTAACCGTAGAATCAGGTTCCGACACCACAGAAGCAAGCGGGGGACTGACAGGAGCATCCGGGCATTCCGCACCAAACCTTCCGTATCCATAACAAGCCAAACCAAAAGCAGCAATCGCAAGAGATTTTGCAAGCTTGGGGTGCTCTTCAGCAAAATTCACAATGGTATTTTTTAAATCAGACATAAAACAAACTCCTTTTTCTATAACTCAACAACATCTGTGATTTAAAGTGTTTTTTACAATATGTCAACATCTGGACAATCCCCCGCCACCGAAAGACAGCGTGAATTCTCAACATGATGACCAAACTGGGGGGCGGCATGCACACGCTTGATCTGCCTTAACCGCCGCTCCAATTTATCCAGCGCACCCTTTTCCTTTTCGGAAATATTATCGAATCCTGAAACATAATCGAACAAAATCTCGGCCTGAACAAAATATCCACCATTCATATGCAAATTAATATTGCAGATATGCAGACTGACATCATTTGGATATTTGTCGATTTGCTTCTGTAGGGCGGCCGCTTGATTTGTAAAACTAACCGTGACTTCCATGTTCTTTTGCGCGGCATATTGCTGGTTATAATCAGGCTCGTCATTACGACGCTCACCCAAAAAGCCGACACCATGGTGAAACCCCGCCTCCGGCTTGAATGCCTGAGACAGGTTGCCCTGTACCTGTACATCTGCCTCTCTCATACGCTTTTCTTTAAGCGCGGAAGGCAACGTCAAAATTGGTCTTTTTTCCATCTTACCTAACAATCTGTAAAGTCAAAAATGATAATATTTATTACATTGTGCTATATTTTATGTCAAGAAATATATTCAAGGAAAAGGTCTTCCGAACGCATCAGCCGTTGATTAGCGCCTGTTTTCGTGCGATTTTAGCTTGAAAATCGCATTTCGCGGGGCAAAAGGGCACATGACCGAGCACATAAAAAAAGACAAAGAACCCTCCAGCATGTCCTTTGATGTCACGCAACTGGCTTCAAATACAGGCAAATACACATCCATTCCCGACCGGAAATTCAATGCCCGCGAAACATTCGGGATTGATGTTGACTGGGAAGTCCCGGGCTTTAAGGACGAAACCCCAAACGTCCCCGAAATCGACAAGACCTATCAGTTCGATAAAAACACCACGATGGCCATTCTCGCGGGCTTTGCCCACAACCGCCGCGTGATGATTCAGGGCTACCACGGCACGGGAAAATCAACGCACATCGAACAGGTGGCGGCGCGGCTAAACTGGCCGTGCGTCCGGGTCAATCTCGACTCCCACGTCTCCCGCGTGGATCTGATCGGCAAGGACACGATTGTCCTGAAAGAAGGCAAACAGATCACCCAATGGAAAGAGGGCTTACTACCATGGGCGATCCAGCACCCCGTCGCTCTCGTGTTTGATGAATACGACGCAGGCCGCCCCGACGTGATGTTCGTGATCCAACGTGTACTAGAGGCCGAGGGAAGACTGACCCTCCTCGACCAGAATATGATTATCCGCCCGCACCCGGCCTTTCGGTTATTCGCCACCGCCAACACGGTTGGCCTTGGCGACACATCCGGCCTCTATCACGGCACACAGCAAATCAACCAAGGCCAGATGGACCGGTGGAACGTCGTCGTTACGCTCAATTATCTGCCACACGACGATGAAATGGGAATCATGCTGGCGAAATTCCCGCAGCTCGGCGATGCCAAGGGCAAAGACATGATCGATAAAATGGTTCGCATCGCCGACATGACGCGGGAAGGGTTCATCAACGGCGATCTTTCTACCCTGATGTCACCAAGAACAGTTCTAAGCTGGATCGAAAACACGTTAATCTTCAAAGACCGCGAATTCGCGTTCCAGCTTTCATTCCTGAATAAATGCGACGAAACCGAACGCCCGATTATCGCGGAATATTATCAACGGTGTTTCGATGTTGAACTCCCCGCCAGCGCGATCAGGAACGTGGCGGTGAGTTAAATCGCCCCATGACAGACACCGGCAACACAATAGAAACCTTCAAAAACGCTACGGCGGCGAGTGTACGCACCATTGCCGGACTAAAAGAACTCGACGTAACCTTCTCGAATGCCGAAGCCCCGATTGGCCGCCTGTCCCGGATCGGCAAGACAAATCTGCCCCTGCCCGACCATAATATGAACGCACAATCCCTGCGCCTCGTGCGCGGATGCGCGGATGCCTACGCTCTTTATCTCGGACATCACGATCAAAAATTGCACGAAAAAATCAGTCCGAAAAACCGGGCAGCAATAGAAACATTCAACGCACTGGAGCAGGCACGGGTCGAAGCCATCGGCATGGAAACCATGCAGGGCGTCGCGCACAATCTGAACGCGGTGCTAGAAGAAAAATGCAAACGGCTGGGCTTTAGCCTGATAACAAAACGCGATGACGCGCCCACGCACGAAGCCTTGCATATTTTGTCCCGCATAGCCTTAAGCAACGAACCCCTGCCCCCATCCGCCGAAAATCTTGCTAAATTGTGGGAGCCATGGCTAAAGAAAAAACTGGGAACCGATTTAAAAACATTCCTACAGGATAAAAATATCCACGACCAGAACGCCTTTGCCGATCTTTCAAAAAAACTGATCGCCGCACTGGGCATAGATACCGGAAAACTCGATCCCGGCGAGGAAGAAGACTCAGGCGATACGTCAACGCAAAAAGAGAAAAAATCCGCCGAAGAAAAAGACTCGAAAGAACCAAAAGAATCCGTCGATGCAACGGATGACGCGGTTGAAGGCGAAGGCGAGTCCGGCGACATGCTGGAGGGAGACCAAGCCGAAGAAATGGCGGGCAACGACGAAGGCTCCCTCTCCGGCAATGAAAATCGCCGATTTTCAGAGAATTACACCCCCGGCCTAGAAGGTCTCTACACAATCTACACCACGGCCTTTGACGAAGAAATCGAAGCCGGACAACTGGCCGACCCGGATGAACTGACCCGCCTGCGCCTGATGCTCGATAAACAACTCGGCCACCATCAGGCCGTAATTACAAAACTTGCCAACCGCCTGATGCGTAAACTCATGGCCAAACAACGCCGCACATGGCAATTCGATTTAGAGGAAGGCATTTTAGATGTGGCAAAACTCGCCCGCGTCATCGCCAACCCGAATGTGCCCCTCACCTTCAAGCAAGAAAAGGAAATGCCGTTCAAGGACACAGTGGTCACGCTTCTCATCGACAATTCCGGCTCGATGCGCGGCCGCCCCATCGCCATCGCCGCGATGACCACCGACATCATCGCCCGCACACTGGAACGCTGCGGCGTGAAGGTTGAAATTCTCGGCTTCACCACGCGGGCATGGAAGGGTGGCAAAGCGCGTGACTTATGGATGCAAAGCGGTCGCCCTGCCAACCCCGGCCGCCTCAACGACATCCGCCACATCATTTATAAAGACGCGGACGCTCCCATGCGCCGCACGCGCCGCAATCTCGGCCTGATGCTGAAAGAAGGGTTACTCAAGGAAAACATCGACGGCGAGGCACTGGTCTGGGCTTATAACCGCCTCGCCCGCCGCGCCGAAGAACGAAAAATCCTGATGGTGATTTCCGACGGCGCACCGGTGGACGATTCAACCCTATCGGTCAACCCGGCGAGTTACCTGGAGCAAGACCTGCGCCATGTCATCCAGTGGATTGAAAACGATTCAAAGGTGGAGTTAACCGCCATCGGCATCGGCCACGACGTGACACGCTATTACCACAAAGCCCTAACCATCACCGACGCCGACGAACTGGCCAAGGCGCTGTCGGAGCAACTGGTTGATTTGTTTGAGGAAAACTAAATTTTATGAAAAATAATGTCTCTGTGGTGATTTTATGATACAATTTTCAGGAATACAGATATTCACTACCCTTGGAGCGAATAGTGCCGATGAAACTGGAAAAAAAACTGGGCGATGCAATAAAAAAAACAAACAATGAATTGCATCTGAATCTCTCTCTCTCGCAAGAAGAATTCAGATGTTTAGACGCAATGCTCAAGGCTGGATTAATCATTGACCCCATCATCAGGGATGTCGATCAAGAAACTACCCGGCTGCTGTCAGAAAAAATATCCAAATTACAAGATTTTTTTACAGACGGTGACGTACAAATTGATGTTACCGAGCAAGAAATGTTGCACCTAGTGCAAGTTATAACATCAGTAAATGCAATGGATCAGGAAATATATTTTCCCGATACAACCCTCAATCTTCCTAACGATGACGACATGGATAAATTTTCAGAAAAACTTTGGAACACATGGAAACAGGAGTGTACCCCATAAAGCCGATATTGAAACAAACCTAAAAAAATAGACGGTGTAAAAAAATGGCGGGAATCGCTGCAAATGAATTAAAAGAATTAATAGACAAAATAGTTGCTCACGTCGAGGAACGCCAACACTATGGCAGCTTCAACAAACCCAAAAGCAGCCCAGATGGCGCATCTTTAAACATTCAAAACCCGGATGATCTCAAATCACACATCTACGAAGTCCTGAACGATCCGCAAACCAGAGGGTTTTCAGCCAGCCCCGACGGCAGAAAAATGTATTTTTACAACGACCGCACCAATACCTTTTTGATTATAGACCCAGATTCTCCGAACGGCGGCAGTGCTTACCGCCCCAAAACGCCAGCCCAGGGTGCAAGAACCTTTGAAAAACAGATCCAGTTGACAGCAGAAAATTACAAGCTTACAGACCCGCCCAAAATTGTATCCGGGGGATTATCTGGCGTTACCAATGAATGGAAATCAGCAGCTTCAAACTGGAAAAATGCTGTGCAAGACTCCCTGCATCAGGCAGGAAAAGCATCAAAAAATATTGCTGTCGATGTCGGCATTGGGGTTGCCGCCGCAACACTAGCCTATTCAAATGGGGCAAGCGCCGGGGAAGTCGTGATTGCGGGGGTGGAACCGCTTAACCCCGCCGCCGAAACGACTGACGCAATAACAAAGAGCAAAAGCGGAGAAGAAATTGCTAAGGCTGCCGCAAACGACGCCTCCAGCGCAGGCGGATGCGTGGCAGGAGGAATCGGCGGCGCAAAACTCGGCGCATTGACATCCCCCGTCACAGGAATAGCTGGCCCCGCCGTCGGCGGCATAGGCGGCTGTATGGTCGGCGCATGGGCAGCCTCCGGCATCACCGAAGCCGTTATCAATTTCTTTACCGAAGACACAGATGAAATCCCGATGAACGATATAAAAGCCATGCTCCCGCAAAAAATCACGCCAGACATGCCACCGGAAATTCAAGCTCTCGTTGAAATGCGCGGCAACGATGACTTACTGGAGCGCACAATAGAGGAGATGAAAGAAAACGGCAGCTTCGAACACATCGCCCAAGACCTAAAACACCAGAAGATGATTCAAGAGGCACAAAAAATGCAACACATCAACGACCCCGACTACAACACACAAGCAACCGGGACTTATTCGGGCAATCAGACCGCACAACGTCCGGCTGGCCCCACTGCATAAATCAAGGCTCGCTCCCCAAATTATCCTGAAGGCTTTTGAGAATAGCTTCAGTTGTTTGGCTAGCGCGTAAATCCATCTGATATATGTTCATAATTCTTGATGTCTCCTCACTGGCCTGATAATCCGCACGGTGCATCTTGTTAAAATACGTCGCAAGCGAAGGCCGG
The DNA here is from genome assembly GCA_049653045.1 of Alphaproteobacteria bacterium. Classification (GTDB taxonomy): domain Bacteria; phylum Pseudomonadota; class Alphaproteobacteria; order Micavibrionales; family Micavibrionaceae; genus UBA7657. The sequence continues at coordinate 542 of JBASFN010000163.1, read as the reverse complement.
GTATCACGCAAAAATCTATGGGTATAGGTAAAAATAACTTCCTTTTTCTCATCGGTAAAAATTTTATCATCCCCCATACCGACAAGAAACGCCTCAATCATCGCCTTACCAAGTTTGGCGGCGTTCGATCTCTCCGGCGCAAATTTGCACAGATGCAAACCGACAATCCACAACCCTAATTCATTATCCTCGATAAAACCGGAAAAACCATTCCGGGCCTCCACACCAAAACGCCCTTTCTGCACCTCCAGCAATTCACGGTTCTTAAACCGATTAAAAAACGGGTACATCTCGTTTCTGACTAAATTAGCAATACTCTCTTCCAACCGCACACGATCCATCATCTCACTCCAAAAAACAGCACACACCCTAACAATTATACTTACATTATATCAACAACTTCACGCTAATGCATTGTAATAAAAGAAAAAATACCCAATAGGTTGACTTTATGACAATAGCGTGCTAGCTTCCCGCTCCAACAGGAAGAAAAAATGCAGTTATCATTTGAAATTCAAAAGGATAAAAACTTGGTGTCAATA
>JBASFN010000162.1:0-7210 GCA_049653045.1 Alphaproteobacteria bacterium | reverse complement strand
GGCGGAGGTCAGCACCGGCATCAGGGCGATCTGGTGTGCCAGCGTTGCGGGGAGGCCGTCGGCGATTCCCGCTTTTTCCCGCATTTGAATCCCCGAGCGCACGTCTTCCGTTACGAGATCGGTTAGATTTTTACGCAGGGCGGTGATTCCGGTGCTGTATTCTTTCATGTGCGCGGACAGGTCGAATTTCCGTGCGCCGCGTGTCAGGAACCATGTGACGGCGTATTCGGCCGTCAGGGCGATTTCGCGCATGGCTTTGAGTTGGACGAGGGCGGGAACCTTGTTGTCGATGGATTCGATTTCGTCCCAGAGTTTTCGCAGGCCAAAGGCTTCGCGCACGACGATATAAGCCCTTGCGATGTCGGCGGCGGTGGCTCCGGTTTTTTGCATGCGGGATTTTATGAAGGTGGGGCCGAGGCGGTTAATCAGGGAGTTGGCAAGGCCTGTGGCGATGATTTCGCGGCGCAGCCTGTGGCGGCGGATTTCCTTGCTGAATTTTTCCTGAAGCGGTTTGGGGAAATAAGAGAGCAGGAATTCCTGCATGTCCGGGCTGTCTGGGATGTCGGAGTCTAGAAGTTCCCTGGTGAAGTTGATTTTTGCGTAAGAGAGGAGGACGCAGAGTTCGGGGCGGGTCATGCCCTTGCCCATGCGGATGCGTTCGGCGACGGTTGCTGAATCTGGCAGGCCTTCGAGCACGCGGTTGAGGCCGTGATTGCGTTCAAGGTCGCGGATCATGTCTTCTTGGATTCCCAAGGTTTCACGAGCTTGAATTTCTGCAAGGCTGATGGCCTGGCCTTGCTGGTAGTTGTTTCGCAGGACATGCGCGGCGACTTCTGCGGTCATTTTTTCCAGAAGTTTGTTTCGCGCAGGTATGTCCATCTTGTGCGCCTTGTTTGACATGATGTCGGCCATCAAAATTTTGATGTTGACCTCGACGTCGGAGGAATTCACACCCGCAGAATTGTCGAGGAAGTCGGTGTTGAGGCGACCGCCTTTTTCCGCGAATTCGATGCGGCCAAGTTGGGTCAGCGCGAGGTTTGCGCCCTCGCCGATGACGGCGGCGTGTAGTTCATTTGCGTTGATGCGGATGGCGTCGTTGGCTTTGTCGCCGACATCAAGATGCGTTTCATCCGCGCTTTTGATGTATGTGCCGATGCCGCCAAACCAGAGAAGATCGCAGCGCGCCTTTAGCATGGCGTGCATCAGTTCAAAGGGGGATACTTTTTCCTTTGTAAGGCCGAAGCGTTTTTGGATTTCCGGGGTGAGTTGCAGGGTTTTTTCGCTGCGGTTATAGATGCGTCCACCTTTGGAGAGTTTTTTTGTGTCGTATTGATCCCATCCCATGACCCCCTTGAACAGGCGTTCGCGTTCCTTGAGGCTAACGGCTGGATCGGGGGTGGGGTCGCAGAAAATATGCGCGTGGTTGAATGCGCCCACGAGATGGATATGCGGGGAGAGCAGCATGCCGTTGCCGAAAACGTCGCCGCCCATGTCGCCGATGCCGATGACATCGAATGGTTTTGACTGGAGGTTGTGGTTGAGTTGGCGGAAGTGGAGCTTGACGCATTCCCATGCGCCGCGTGCGGTGATGCCCATTTTTTTGTGGTCATATCCGGCAGAGCCGCCAGAGGCGAAGGCGTCGCCCAGCCAGAAGCCGTATTCGTTCGAAAGTCCGTTGGCGATGTCGGAGAAGCTGGCGGTTCCTTTGTCGGCGGCGACGACGAGATAGGGGTCGTCTCCGTCACGGCGCAGGACGTTTTTCGGGGGGATAACTTTTTCGCCTTTGAGGTTGTCGGTGATGTCGAGCAGGCCGCGGACGAGGATTTTGTAGCATTCTATGCCTTCAATCTGGAAGGCTTTGCGGTCGGTGATGTTTGCCTTGACGACGAAGCCGCCTTTTGCACCCATTGGCACAATCACGGCGTTTTTGACCGTTTGTGCCTTCAGGAGACCCAAGACTTCGGTGCGGAAATCTTCGTGGCGATCAGACCATCGGATGCCGCCGCGTGCCACCTTGTCGCCGCGCAAATGGATGCCCTCCATTTTGGGGGAGTAGACGAAAATCTCGCGGTAGGGGCGGGGTTCCGGCAGATCGGCGATGTTTTTGCTGTCGAATTTGATGGACAGATATTGTTTCGGATCGCCCTTTTCATCCGGTTGGAAGTAGTTGGTGCGAAGCGAGGCTTCGACAAGGTTTGTCAGGGTGCGAAGGATTCTATCTTGATCGAGGGATGTTACTTTTTCGAGTTCGGCGTTGATGCTGGCGGCTATTTTTTTTGCGGCTGTTTCGTCGGGTTTTTGCGCGGGGTCGAGCAAGGCTTTGAAATAATCGACGAGGAGGCGGGCAATTTTCGGGTGCTGGGTTACCGCGCCCTGAATGTAGTGCTGGCCGAAGGGGGAGCGTACCTGGCGCATGTAACGGACATAGGCGCGCAGGATATTGACTTCGCGCCCCGTGAGGTTTGCGGTGAGGATTAGCCTGCCTAGATGGTCGCTTTCCATCTCGCCGTTCCAGATTTTGCTGAAGGCCTCTTCAAAATTATTTTTTACTTTTTCAAGAGTCGGGATTTCAAGGCCAGCCGGAATCTCCAGCAGGAAGTCGTGTATCCAGACGGAGTGATCTGCGCCTTGTGGCCTAACCTCGAATGGGTGTTCCGAGATGGCGCGTAAGCCCATGTTTTCAAGGATGGGTAGGACATCGGATAGCGGCATCGGGTTGGGGTTGTAGGTTTTTAGGCGCAGCTGGCTTTGCCCGGCGTGGAACGTTGCTCCGAGATGCGCGTGGTAAAAATCGAGCGTCAATTTTTTTGTCGCAAGGCAGGCTTCGATTTTTTCGATGTCAAAAACGGCCTGTTTGGCGCGGTAGCGCGCGGTGTAGCTGACCGGGAATGCTTCGCCGTATTTGAGGGTTAATGCCGTGATTCGGGATTCGTCCTTCAGGCTTTCGGCAAGGGCTTCGCGCAGGCGTTCGGCCGGGGTTTTTCCGGCCTCTTGCAATTTTGTCTCGATCTCTGCCGGGTTGAATTGCGGCGGGTCCTTTTGATTGATGTTGATGATAAACATCACGCGGGCGAATACGGAATCGTCGAGCGTTGTATAAAAATTGGAGAGTTTTCCGTTCAGTTCGTTTTCGAGAATGCGGCCTATGTTTTTGCGAAGGTTCGTGCCGAAGCGGTCACGCGGGACGTAGACTAGGCATGACACATAGCGTTTGAAGGAATCTTTGCGGATGAACAGGGCGATGCGCTGGCGTTCCTGAAGGCGGAGGATTTCCAGCGCGATGTGGTGGAGTTCCTCGTTTGGAATTTGGAATAGCTCGTCACGCGGGTATTTTTCAAGAATATGACGCAGGGCTTTTCTATTGTGCGATCCGGGCAGGAAATTCGACATTTCCATGATTTCTTCGACTTTTTCGCGCAAGAAAGGAACGTCGCTGACGCTGCGGGAATAGGTCACGGAGGTAAAGAGGCCAAGGAATAGTTTTTCGCCTTTGACCTTGCCTTTAGAGTCGTATGTTTTGATGGCGATGGCATCCATCGGCACGCGGCGGTGAACCGTTGATAAACGGTTTGTTTTTGATACGGAGACGGGGGGCAGGCTACGACGGAGTTCTTGAAGGTTGCGCGGCAAGCCTTCGTCGTGTTCGTTGATGTAGGCCGGGGAAACATCGTCGCGCAAAAGGCCAAGGCTTGAGCCTTTGACGATGTTGCTGGCCAGCGTTTTTCCTTCGCCGGTGAATGTGTATTCCCGGCAGCCTAGCAGGGTGAAATTATTGTCGTGCAGGTAGTCGAGGAACGAGCAGTAGCGTTCGATTTCCTTGGCCGGGTGTTGGGTTTTTGCCTGAGCCAGTTCGTTTCGGGCTTCTTTCAGTTGCTCCAGAATGGGTTTCCAGTCGCGGTTGGCGGTGTAGACATCCTCTAGAACTGTTCGCAGGCCGGATTCAAGCGTTTTGATCTGGTCGTCGGACAGGGTTTGTTTGATGTGAATGTGGATGTGGGACTGGCGGGCGTAGCCCTCTTTCGGTGTTTCGGAGGCGTCCTTTAATTTTCCGGCGTTATCGTACAGGACATAGATGATCGGGTGCAGCAAAAGGTCGATCAGGAGGTTTTGTTTATTGATCTCGGCGGCAACGGAATCGACAAGGAACGCCATGTCATCGTTGACGAGGTCGATGACGGTTTTGCGGTAGGAGTGACCTTTGGGCAGGAGGGTTTCGACAACCATTCTGCGCTGGGCGGTTTTGGCATTTTTTGCGAGATCCCAGTGCGTTGTTGTCATTCCTGCGAAGAGTTGCGCGTCGATCTGGGCGAGGTCTTCGCGGGGGGTGCGGCTTGCAAGCGCATTTAAAAGTGTTTTGTGCGGCTCCGGGGTGTTGGCCGGAAGATGGGACAGGGATTTTTGGATGTATGATTTCAGCATTGCTGCGCCGTGGGGTTATGGTGGCTTTTATCTTAGAGCGTTAAAATGAAGTGAGTTGGAGTGCCCGTCAAGTCTAAAGGGGTGGGGGTGGTCATTTAATCTGAAAAATGGACTCAGGGCGCGTGCCCTAGCCAGTCCAGAATTTACTGAAAATCATAAACAGGAGTGCCGGCAGGACGAGCCATACCATGAGCGCATTGACCGGAACGGCCAGTTTTCGTTTGAATATAATGCAGGGCAGGACGATGATGCCGTAGGCGATCAGGAGCATGGCAACATAGCCGAACAGGGAGGCCATGTTTTCCGCTTCTTTTTCGTAAGGGTATAGCGCGTTCATAAACCAGAGGCCAACACCTCCGCCGAGCGCGAAGGCGCCGTTGCGGGCGATTTTTCTGATTTTACGGTTTTGGCGTTGTTCGGGGTCTTCAAACATGAGGTTTGATGGTATCAGAGATCATCTTTTTAGTGAATCGATGATTTTTTGCAGGGTTTCGGGCTGCCATTCTGCGCCGATCAGCTTTTCGCGTTTGTTTAGTTGGCGGTCGGCGATGATGGTTTCGGGGAATTGGGTAATACCGAAAGATTTCAGGGTGATGTCGTCGCTGTCGCGGGCGATGATGACGTTTTTTCCCGGTTTTGGCATTTTTTTCAGGAATTTTTTGATGGCATCGTCGTCCATGTCGGAGGACAGGGCGATTAAGATGACATCTTTTTTGTTTTCTGCGGCGATTTCAAGCAAGGCTGGAAATTCCTTGACGCACGGGGCGCACCATGTCGCCCAGAAATTGAGGAGAATTATTTTTCCCTTAAAGGTTTCAATCGTGTGTTTTTGGCCGGACAGGTCGGTGATCGAAAAAGAGGGGAGGCTTTCGTATTCTGTTTGTGCGGGCGGCGGCGGAGCGTCGTCGTTCATCAGTATTGTCAGGCCATAGCCCGCACATATTATAAGGGTAAGGAGGATTGTATTAAGCCAGTGCATGAGGGTTTTTTCCGGAGCCTAGTTTCCACAAGATGGTTATCAGGATGATTTCCGACGCGCAGAATATTCCAAGAGCGAGCGCGATGCCGGAGATAAAGCCGTAGGAATGGAGGCCGACGCTGAGGAGGTTGACGCCGAACCATGCGAGCGCAACGATGACGTTGAGGAAGGCCGTTGCCGCGATGAAGGTGCGTTGAGACATTTGCCCGGCGATGCATCCGTGCTGGATCCAGATCAGCCAGAGGACGATGAGGAGTGCGCCGTTTTCTTTTGGGTCCCAGCCCCAGAATCGGCCCCAGGACTGATCGGCCCAGACGCCGCCCAGCATCGTTCCGACGGCGGTCAGCAGTAGGGCGAGCAGCGAGGTTTTGTAAATAATGCTTTGTAATTTTTCCAGATGAGGGGCGTTTGTGCGTAATCCTAAAAATAAATAGCCGTGCGCGAGGAAGGCGGAGAGGATGGCGATGCCATATCCGGCGGTGATGCACAGGACGTGTGTGCCGAGCCAGAAATTCGTGTTTAGAACGGCCACCAGCATTTCCATGCTTTCGCCCTGTTGCAATAAAAAGGGCGCGACAAATAGAAGAAGGCTGCTGCTGGCCAGTCCTGCAAAGAGAGCCGGGAAATTTTTCTGGAGCAGCGAAAAAGCAAGGGCGGCGAGGGCGCAGATGAGGCTGACGAACAGCAGGGATTCATAGAGCGTTCCAACGGGTGGACGCTGGAGTATGGCAATGCGGGCGGCGAGGCCGCCGATATGGTAGGCGAGGCCGAGGCCAAGGCAGATCATGGGAAAGAGGGTGCGATTGGTTTTCCTGATTATTTCTGCGGCGAGCAGGATGATGCCGAGGATATAAAATCCCATGCTGCTGCGGAACGGGGCGGCGGCGTTATAGGTGCGTTCGAGTTTCATTAAAAAATTATCGCCTTGTGCGGATTTTACGGCGGCAAGCCATGCGGCGCTATCGCCGGAGCGGTAGGCTTCGGCCATGGATTTCCAACCGGCCGTGTTATTTTTATTTTTTAGGAAATCTTGCCACGGTGTCAGCCATTCTGTTTCGGTATGGATCACACGCAAGGCGTTGTTGTTTTCCCCGTTTGCCCGGATTTCATCGAGGGCAAAGGCGAAGGCCGCCAGAGTTTTTTCCTTGTCGTTATATTTTTCTGGGTTTGCGCCCTTGTTTTTGACGAGGGCTTTGACATTTTTCTGGGCGGCGTTGGCTATCTCGTGGAAATCGGCGTAGGTGTTTCCTGCTCCGTATTGTTTCGGCACGTTGATATTCAGGGGCAGCAAGAAGGAAAAGCTGCGGAGGATCTGGCCGTATTGAATTGTTTTTTCGTAGGTATCCAGAAGATCGCGCTGGTCGGGTGTCATGTTATTTTGGGTGTTGTTATTCAGGGCGATGATTTCCTGTTTGTGTGCGTCCAGTGCGGGGGCTATTTCCGCGAGCGTGAAAATCTTTTTATTTTTTGGTAGATCAAGATGGTCTTTCAGGGATGGATTTCGGATTGTGAAAACGGGCGTTTCGAGGGATTCGGACGGATCGAAGATAACGCCAGCCAGCCATTCGGGGGCGGTTTTTCCGTTCAGGGTTTCCTGGCCGGATAATGCGCGCAAGGTGATGCGGGCGAAACTGTCGAGTGGTTTGATGCGCCCTTCGTGCAGGACGGGGATCAGGGAAAAGGACTGGAAGTCGAGCTTTTCTTTTTCGGTTGCTGCGGCGATGTTGGCGCAACATAAAAACAGGAACAGGATCGTAATTATTTTTTTCATACTGTTTTCCCCCTTATCGTGAGGGCGATGTGCAGGAGGAG
>JBASFN010000161.1:0-2656 GCA_049653045.1 Alphaproteobacteria bacterium | reverse complement strand
GCTTGCTTATAAGCCACGCGCTATTAAACTTTGCCATCGGAAGGTGCCTCCAGCACCTTCCACCTTTGAATCACGCAGCTCTTAACAAAAATTCAAGATATCTCCCGACTTTTGCATCGGGTCTAATACAAATTTAGGTATTATATTCTCGGTACGCATTTGCCCATACTATATCACCAGGGGTAAAGAATTAAAGAAACTAGGGACAGGAACACACCACAAATGCAGAGCTACTCTAAATGAAGCCTCGTAAGCATATATTCTTATCATTTATTATTTCACTAGCCTCAATGCTCCAGCCCTTGAGTGTGTTTGCTGGTCATAATACAGCAGCGGTCAATACTGTAAATATTGCTGACTGGGAAGAACATATCTTTAAAGGTCAGACACACTATTCGGTGGAGGTGTCTAATGATCCAGGTGTCATCAAAGCATCTTGTATCAACACGGCTTCGGCACTTTATCAGAAGAAAATGGTCAATATGCTTGAAACGCCAGTTTTGCAGTGGTCGTGGAGAGTCGAGGACGTTCACACACAACTACAGGAGAAGGAAAAATCAGGCGATGATTATCCGGCTCGTGTTTATGTCGTTTATCAGCCAAGCCGCCTGACACCCTGGCGTACTCTGGCCATTGACTATGTCTGGTCGAACAACCAGAACATTGGTAGCGTCTGGCCGAATGCCTTCACAAAAAATGCAATCATGGTTGCCCTTCAATCGGGAAATCCTGGCTCCAGTCAGGCGTGGAAACACGAAGCACGAAACGTTAAGCGAGATTTCAAGGAATTCTTTGATATTGATCTGGATACCATAGACGGTGTCGCCATCATGACCGATTGCGACAATGCAGGGCTTTCCATGACGGGATTTTATAGAAACATTCGTTTTGCATCGGAGTGACAGCACATGGATGCATATATTCGCTTAGGCGTATTCGCCGTGGTTTTCATCTGTATGGCAATGGCAGAATTTCTCTGGCCACGCAGAAAACAGCTATTTGGAAGGATTAAGCGCTGGCCGAATAATATCTGTATCGCTGTCTTTAATGTCATTCTCGTGCGCTTTTGCCTTCCGATTTCCCTTGCCAGTTTTGCCATTGTTGTTAGCGACAATCATTGGGGAATTTTTACCCTGGTAGACGTTCCCTTTTTTGTGAAGGTCATCCTATCACTTGTATTGTTAGATCTTGTGATATACGGCCAACATGTTGCTTTTCATCATATTCCTGTTTTATGGCGTCTACATCGCGTCCACCATACCGACACGGAAATCGACGTTACGACTGCGTTGCGCTTTCACCCCATTGAAATAATGGTTTCTACGGTCAATAAGTTCGCGGCGGTAGCCGCGATAGGTGCGCCAGTCGAGGCCGTTTTTCTCTTTGAAGTTATCCTCAACGCCTGCGCAATGTTCAATCACGGCAATATTCGTTTGCCCTCAGGGGCGGATAATCTCTTGCGCCGCGTTCTTGTGACACCGGACATGCACCGCGTTCATCACTCTGCAATTATGCGCGAGACCAACAGCAATTACGGATTTAACATTTCTTTGTGGGATCGTCTGTTTCGCACATACCGCGCACAGCCTGAGTTGGGGCATGACGGCATGATGATTGGCCTGCGGGAGTTTCGAGAGCCTGACGAAGCTAAAATCGACAGGCTCCTGACACAGCCATTCAGGTAATATCGCCAGCTATAGCTTATTCAAATCCCAATCATAGTCGAAGTAATCGTTTATCACACCACTCTCAGAAACATCGGGTTTGTATTGTTTTACAAATGCCAGAACGCCTTTTTCTCCGCCAAAATCTTCGGCAAACCATTTGAGGATGGGCGAAAGAGTTACTCCCGATGAGCTTCCTTTCATCCCCTTCGTGGAATTGGATAAGAATTTTCGTGCCTGATCGTCTAATTGGGAATCCAGCGTTTTTTCCTGATACACTTCATTGCGCAGATCCGGACAGGATAAGGATGCGCAGACGATGGCCATGTGTATGCGTGGATCGTGCATTTTACGCAAAATTCCATGCTCTATCTCGTCAAGCGTGTACGCCTTTCCCGCGATCTGCCATGAATGCGCCTTCCAGGGACTTTGCAAAAGCGTTCCTAAATCCTTAATGCTTTTCACATCATTGTTTTTAACGATCAAATCTATCGTCAACAGATTATAGGCGTTGAGCCAAAATACTTTTAATGCCTGAGGATCAAGTTCGGAAACATCGACCTCCGTCAACGCCTTCATGGCTTGCACATGGCGTGGGTCTTTCGCCCATGCGTCGTAATCCACAAGATTGGCCTTAATGCCAGCCTTGCTTCCTGCATGCACATGCGTTTGGAGCAGTCCGTTGTAGGGGTGAGCATACCCTTCCTGCGCGAGGGCTGTGTTTCCGATGAACATAAGCAGGCACAAGCATAGACTTGGAATTATTTTATTTTTCATTTTGAAACTCCTTCAAGCCATTTCATCAGTTCTTGCTGCGCATGCCCATTCATATCGCCCGCGCAGGAAAGCAGTTTTTCAAAATCTTCTAAGAGTCCGTACCGGAACATTACGAAGGATTACAAAGCCGCCTGAGCATAAGGCGGATTGAGGCGAGGCGAATGTAAGCAAGTGCTGAGCGGGTGAGATTTTCCCAATCCTTGGCAAGACGACGG
>JBASFN010000160.1:0-26173 GCA_049653045.1 Alphaproteobacteria bacterium | reverse complement strand
ACCCGACTTTTTCATTGGCGACGCGGAACAGGTTTTGATTCGGAATAACGATAAGCGTATCCACGTATTGCTGCATCTCCTGAATGCCCGCATCCGCCATCCGCATCCGGTGCGATCCTTCAAAGTGGAAAGGCTTGGTCACCACGCCGACGGTCAAAATCCCCCGCTCACGGCAAGCCCGCGCAATAACAGGCGCAGCCCCGGTTCCGGTTCCGCCCCCCATGCCGCAAGTCACGAAAACCATGTTCGCGCCATCGACATATTTCATCACATCTTCGATTGATTCTTCGGCGGCGGCCTTACCGATTTCAGGCTTCGACCCAGCCCCAAGACCACCCGTGACATGCGTACCCAACTGAATTGTCGCATCGCAAAGCGAGGCATCCAGAGCCTGCGCGTCCGTGTTGCAAACGATAAACTCACACCCGTCAAGGTTCGAGGAAATCATGTTGTTGACGGCATTACCGCCAGCCCCGCCCACGCCAATCACCTTAATCATGGGCGACAGTTTACGGGCATCTTTTGGTTGCATTTTAATGTTAATCATCTTGGCCCCCTTGCCGGGTTTTGAACTGGTTTGCGAAAACCGATGATCGGCTCTCACGGATGGATGTCAGGAATGATATGAGACTTACGCAGCACGTAAAAGTATAAAATCAAATCAATACAGGAGTTTTACGCAGATATTTTCTTCTTTTACGCTACCAGCCCTTGATAAAAAGATTCAAGGAAATTCACTAAACGATTCATACGATTCAGCTTTTTCCAAATCCAGAAGAAAAATTCACCCATCCACAGGCCGTGGATAATTTATTTTTCAGGGCTTGTGGATAAGTCGCCATCTTCTCTTGGCGAGAAGGCAATATCGGCGAACTACCAATTCTCCCGGAGCCATCGGCGCGTGCGCTCGAAAACGCTCCCCGCATCGGCCTGTTCGGTAATCCGGGCGGGCATTTCATCAGTGCGCTCCGACACATAGGTCAGCAAACCGGACACTGTGGAAAAGGCGGGGCCGCTCACCGCATCGGGCAGACCCGTCAAGCGGATAGGCCGCCCCAGCCGCACCTGCTTGTCCATCACATGCTGCACCAAGCCCGGCAAACCGGCAATCTGCGACGCGCCGCCCGTCAAAACCACGCGCCGCCCAAGTGCCGCGCCAAGCCCGCTATCGCCAAGCCTCGCCCGTACCAACTCAAACACCTCCTCGATGCGCGGCTGGATAATCCCAACCAACAAAGAGCGCGGCACATGGTTCGGCTGGTGACGCTCATCCTCGCCCAGTCTCGGCACGTCGATCAATTCATTCTCGTCATACCCAGACCCTATGGCATTGCCGTATAAAATCTTTAACCGTTCCGCATCAGCCAGCGCGGTGGTGAGGCCACGCGCAATATCGCTGGTCACATGCTGGCCGCCGATGGGAATCGCATCGCTATAGATCATCGCCCCGCCATGAAACACAGCAAACGATGTCACGCCGCCGCCCATATCAATCACGGTGCAGCCCAAATCCATCTCGTCCTCGACCAGGCACGCCAGCCCCGCCGCATAGGACGACACGCAGAACGCCGAAATATCCAGATGCGAACGTTCAATGCACGCCGCAATATTCCGAAGTGCCGAAATATCGCCCGTCACCATATGAATATCGACGCTCATATTCTGGCCGAACATGCCGCGTGGCTCGCGGATTCCCTCATGCCCGTCGATGTGGAAATTCATGGGAACGGTGTGGATGAGTTCATAATCCTCGCTCATCACGCTTTCCTGCGACTTGGCCAGTGCCCGGCGCACATCGTTGTCGGTAATTTCATGCCCGGAAATCTTAAGATCGGCGCGGTAAACATGCGACACAGCATGAACGCCGGGCAGGTTCACCACCACCTCGCGCAAGGGATAGCCCTTCATCACGTTGGCGGCCATATTTTCGGCGGCGTGGACAGTCTGGCGCAGCGCGTTTTCAGCGGCCTCAAGGTCCGTAATCGTCCCGTTCTTGACGCCTTTTGACGCATGATGACCGACGCCGATAATCTCAAACCCGCCGTTATCATCGGCCACGCGCCCGATAAAACAGACCATCTTGCTGCTGCCAATATCAAGCGCGGCGATCAATGAACCTTTCGGCTTTGGTTTATGTTTGTTTTTCATGGGCTTTAAACGGACATTGACACTGAAACACTCATATACTTCTGCCGCCCTTTGCGCTCGCCTTATATTCCTGCGCTTCGCCGGGAACGGTCTGGACGATCATACGTCCCTCCTCGCGCAGGTCAACGGAAACAATGCTGCGCCCGAGAAGATCATCCTCTTCAACCGCCGCCGCCAGCCGCCGCAGGGCAAGCCCCGTCTCACCTTCCGGCAATTTCGCGGTAATTCCCTGCTGAAACAAAACATCCCAGCGTCGTCCATCGATCCATTTTGCCGCCTTAAGATGGCGCATAACCCCTGGCTCCGCCCGCAAATTATTCACAAGATCGGTCGCATGACTCGGCGCACCCTCGCCCATCACGATCAACAACTCCCTGAACCGCCCCAGATTCTCCGAGGTAATCGACTTGCCCTCTTCGTCCAGCAATTCCAGCGCACCCTTTTTCTGCCAGAGCACCATCGGCTTTCGCTCGACCAGCCCCACATAAAGAGTATCGGGCATCCGCCGCTCGACGCGCACATCCCGCACCCAGTTGATGGCCTTGATCTGCGCCTTTGCCTTGACCGGGTCAAACGCCAGAAGCGGATCGCCCTGCTCCACCCCGAGTGCCGCTCGCAAAATATCCGGATCGGTATAAACCCGCCCCTCGACAAGAATATTCTTAACCTTAAACCCGGCTTCGGCTCCGGCCTCGGCGACACGCTCGCCTGCCCAATTCTCGGCCTTTTTCATCGCCCCACCGACCCAGAGCCACGTCGCCAACCCAAACCCGGCAGCGGCGATAAACAGGACAACGCCAAACCGTTTCATCCATGGCATGACCACGGCCATCAACCCCTTGCGCCGTTTATTAACGGTAAAATTGCTCCGCCGAGTTCCACTCATCCCGGCCTCCGATGCAGCCGCGCCGCCATCGGCACAGGGTCTTTCGGCAGGATCGTTTTACGCCGCTCAAGCAACGCCTCCTCCACCATCGCCGTCAAGAATTCAGAAAACAAGACAGGCGCAGCCGCCGCCTCCCACAGGAAATACCCGAACGATCCGGGACAAGGATTAACCTCGTTCAACCAGATTTCGCCGCTTTTGCTGTTGCCGATAAAATCAATGCGCGGCGCGCCCGTCCCGCGCAGCCCAGCAAACATCCGCATGGCCCAGTCCCGGATATTATGTTCCATGCGCGCATCCATCGCCGGGTTAATATCGCGGGTCAGGGACAACATGCCCTCACTACCGGACGTGCCCGTTTTTTTCCCGCCCTTCCCGGCATTGGATAAATATTTTTCTTTGAAATCCAGCAATTCCTGCGTGGTCTTGGGGCGCTCGATGGCCGAAGTCCGCGTTTCACCGAACACTTTCGACACCGCGACATTATACTCAACCAGATTAGGCACGAACGGCTCGACAATCGCCACCCCGTCATATTCAAAAATGGCGGGAAGGCAGGCCGAAATCTCCTCGGCGTTATTCACCTTTGCCACGCCAATCGAACTCCCGAGATGCGAAGGCTTCAGAATACAGGGAAAACTGATGCGGCTCGCCCGGAGCGTCGCTTCGATCACATCCGCAGGAATAAAAAACCCCTCGGCAGGGCGCGTCAACACCGCCCACGGCAGCACCGGAATCCCCAGCCCCACCATCGCCATTTTCGTCACGGCCTTGTCCATTAAAATCGCAGACGCCATCGTCCGCATCCCGGCATAGGCCGCGCCGACTGTCTCAAAAACGCCCTGCATGTTGCCGTCTTCGCCGTATAGCCCATGGAAAGCGGGAATGGCGACATCAAATTCAATCTCCTTGCCGCCGAACAGCCCGGTCTTTTTGGGCATCAACCGCCCGCCGCGCCCCGTCGTTACGTCCAGAAAAACTTCCCGGCATGCCGCCCGATTATTGGCATCCAGCATATAATTGCCCTTGTGCCGCAGCACATCGCCCGTCAGCCACACCCCGTCCGTGGTGACATAAACCGGAAACACCTCATATCGGCTCTGGTCCAGCGCCGCGAGAACCTGAAGCCCCGTAACGATGCTGACGTCATGTTCCGGGGAACGTCCGCCGAAAAAGACCGCAATGCGTTTTTTTGCCGATATATTTATGCTGGTCATGGATTTGATAATCTCAACAGGCGTGATATGACAGGACTACAGGGCTATTTAACCACGAAAAATCCAGTGATTAAAGACAATTTGGCATCATCCGTAAAATTTGAAACCCTCGGCAGGAAGGACACGCCTGTCCTTGTCTGGGGGCATGGCTGGGGTCAGAGCCGCAAGGGATTTTTGCCTCTCGCCGCCGCCCTCGACTCTTTCGGAAAACACATCGTCATCGACTTCCCCGGCTTCGGTGAAAGCCCCGCGCCGCCCGGCCCATGGGGCACGGAAGAGTACGCCGACAATGCGGCGGAATTTATTCGCACAAACTGCCCCGGCCCAGTTTTGTGGGTTGGGCATTCGTTCGGCTGCCGCGTCGGCCTGCAACTCGCCGCCCGCCATCCAGAACTTATTTCCGGCCTTGCCTTGATCGCCGGGGCGGGACTGAAACGCAAACGTCCCCTATGGCAATCCCTCTATTTCAAAACGCGCATTATCGTTTATAAATTCCTCAGGAAACTATTGCCGCTCGGTCTTTCCAAGGACTGGCTAATGAAAAAATTCGGAAGCCCCGACTACCGCAACGCCGGAGAGATGCGAAAAATCCTTGTTAAAGTTATCAATGAAGATTTATCCGCAATCGCACAACAAGTGCGCTGTCCGACGATTCTCGTTTACGGCGCCAAAGACACCGAAACCCCACCCGAAATCGGCCAGCGTTTAAAGGCACTTATCCCGAATGCTGAACTTTATATTTTAGAAAATCAGGATCACTACACTCTTCTCGGCGAAGGCCGCCATCAGGTCGCACCGATCCTCAAAAAATTCATGGAGACACTCAATGCTTGAGTTACTGATCGCCGTCATTCCCATTTATCTGGCATGGATCGCTTTCGCTACAAAACGCACTCTGACGTTTCTCCATATTTACCAGCAGGAAGAATATGATAGTCGCCGCTTTTTAAACTGGATTTGGAAGGCTCGCGCCTTCGATAAACGCTTGAGCCTTGCCCTGCTCGCCTCCGGCGCGGCCATGATTTTAATCAATCCCTTTCTGGCGATTGGATTCCCGGTTTCATTTGCATGGTTTGCCTATAGGGAAAAAGACCCAAGGAAGGAATCAAAAAAGAAACTGGTGATGACCGACCGAGCAAAGCGGATTTTTGTTGTGGCGATCCTCATCGCTGCCATCATCCCCCTTCTGCACCCGGTTTTTTATATCCTTGGTGTACAATTGATTCCCCTGTTCATCGTCCTCGCCAACGCGGCGTTTCAGCCTTACGAAGCCCGAATCCAGAAAAAATTCTGGAACGAAGCCCACGCAAAACTGGCGCAGTTAAACCCGGTCGTCATCGGCATTACCGGGTCGTTCGGAAAAACCTCGGTCAAGCATATCCTCGGCCATATCCTCAAAACCCACGCGCCCACCCTCGTCACGCCGGGCAGCGTCAATACGCCCATGGGAATCACCCGCATCATCCGGGAACAGCTTGAGGACAATCACAAATATTTCATCGCCGAGATGGGCGCCTACGGCCCCGGCTCGATCCAGCGTCTTTGCGATCTCGCGCCGCCGGATATGGGAATCATCACCGCCATCGGCCACGCCCATTATGAACGTTTCAAAACCATCGACACGGTGGCCGAGGCCAAGTTCGAGCTGGCGCAAAATGTGCTGAAAAAAAACGGGAACATCATCGTTACCGACCAGACCCTCGAATTCCCGCATTCAAAGGCCATGGCCGAAAGCCACAAGGGAAATTTTATCATCTGCGGCGACTCCGGCAATGCCGACCTAAAAATCGGGACTATCGAGCAAACGCCGAACGGTTTAACCGTCTCTATCACATGGAAAAACGCCCCTTACCAATTAAACGTCCCCCTCTACGGCCTCCACCATGGACGCAATGCGGCCTTGGCCTTTGCAGCCGCCGCCAGCCTTGGCCTCGCGCTAGAGCACATCATCACCGCCCTTAAATCCGTGCCGCAAGTCACCCACAGGCTGGAGGTCAAAAAACAGGGCGGCACAATCCTGATCGACGACGCCTATAACTCGAACCCCGAAGGATTCAAATCGGCGATTGAATTGATGCCCATTTTTGGAGGACGCAAAATCCTCGTCACCCCCGGCATGGTTGAACTCGGCGCGGCGCATGACGACGCCCACGAAAAAATTGGCCAACTCTCCGGAAAAATCTGCGATATTGTCCTCCTCGTACAGGGGAAGAGAATCCCGACATTCATAAAGGGCTTCAAGGAAACCGGGTCGGGCAGAACGCTTATCGAGGTCGGCTCGTTTGCTGAGGCTTCCGCATGGCTGGATGCCAACCGCCAGAACGGGGATGTTGTCTTGCTGGAAAATGACCTGCCGGATATTTATGAACGGAAGCTGAAGATATAAGAGCAGCCTGTCATCCTGAGCGCCAGCGAAGTATCCCATGAGGATGTTTCTCTGCGCTCAACATGACGGCAGTTTCTCCCCCACGCGCTTGATCTCCCATTTCAGGTTAATTCCTAAATCATGCATTGCCCGCCGCCGGAGTTCTTCGCCTAAGTTTTCTAAGTCGCTGGCCGTTGCGTTCCCGGTGTTAATCATAAAGTTGGAATGGAGTTCGGACATCTGCGCCCCGCCGATGGATAGCCCGCGCCCTCCCACCATCTCGACGATTTTCCACGCCTTTGTCCCCTCCGGTAATCCGGCGCGTTTCAATTCCTCCGGTGAGGGATTGGCGAAGGTCGAGCCGCCGGTTTTTTCGCGGATCGGCTGGGTCGTGTTGCGGCGTTCCTTGATCTCGTTCATCCGGGTTTTGACGGTGTCGTAATCCTCTTTTTTACCCTTGAAGATCGCGCTCGTGAAAATCGCGCCCGCCGGAATGTCAGTATGGCGATAACTCATGCGAAGCTGATCCGGTGTGAACCTCTTCAACTCACCACGGCCTGTTACCGCATTCACGCCGACTAGAATATCCTTGATTTCCGCGCCATACGCCCCGGCATTCATAGAGAGCGCCCCGCCGATGCAGCCCGGAATCCCCGATAGAAATTCAAGGCCACCTATTCCAGCCCGAACCGCCGCCGCCGCAACCGAACCATTCAGCGCACCCGCGCCTGCCTCGATATAAATGTCATTGAGAATTTTAATATCAGCGAATTCCTTGCCCAACTGAATCGTCACCCCGCGAATGCCGCCGTTGCGGATAATGGTGTTGGCAAGGCCGCCCACCACAGTCATGTCATCCTGAGCGGAGCGAAGGATCTCCTGCAAATCCTCGGTGTCTTTCGGGCGGAACAGCAAGTCCGCCGTGCCACCGCAGCCAAACCAGCTTTCCGCGCCGAGGGGGGCATTCTCGGTGAGGGTTCCCCTGACCGTGCCCTTATCAAGCCGCATTATTTTTAACATCGGGAAAAGTTTCCTGAAGCTGCTCGGGGAGCGCATACGCCCATGCGGTAATGTCCCCTGCGCCCAGACAAATCACTGTGTCGCCGGGGCGGGCGATGGCGGAGATTTCAGAAGCCAGATTTTCCTTGTCCGTCAAAGCCCGCGCATCGCGGTGGCCGTGCCGGGTAATTCCCTCGACCAGCGCATCACGGCTTATGCCCTCGATCGGCGTTTCACCCGCCGTGTAGACATCGGCGATGAACACCGTATCGGCCTCGTTGAAACAGGTGCAGAACCCGTCGAACAAATCGCGCAGCCTTGTGAAACGGTGCGGCTGCATCACGGCGATCACGCGCCCGCCATTTTCCGCCACCGCTCCGCGTGCGGCCTTTAAAACCGTTTCGATCTCAACCGGGTGATGCGCGTAGTCATCAATCACACTCACGCCGCCTGCCTCGCCCGTTTTGGTAAATCGCCGTTTTACGCCGGAAAATCCGGCCAGTGCCTTTTTCATCACGGGTGCGGCCACCTTCATCTCCGCCGCAATCGCCAGCGCCGCGAGGGAATTTTGAACATTATGCCGCCCCGGCATGGATAAATGCACATCGCGCAGAACCAATTCCGCGCCGCCGTTCAGCCACGCCGAAACCCTCACATCAAAGACACTGCCGTCCGCGCCCGTGCGGATATTTTCCGCCACCACATCGGCCTGAGGATTGAATCCATAGGTTATGACCTTGCGATCGCGGATCGTGGGGATCAGCGCCTGTACATCCGGATGATCCATACACAAAACCGCATAACCATAGAACGGCAGATTATGCACGAACTGGCGGTAGGCATCTTTCACGCGCTCGAAATCGCCGTAATGATCCAAGTGTTCCGGGTCGATATTGGTGATAACGGCCACCGTCGCGGGCAGGCGCGTGAATGTCCCGTCGCTCTCGTCCGCCTCCACCACCATCTTTTCGCTTTTGCCGAGCCGCGTGTTCGTGCCATAGGCATTCACGATCCCGCCATTGATAACGGTGGGATCAAACCCAGCCGTTTCCATCATTTGCCCGATCATGGAAGTGGTTGTTGTCTTGCCGTGCGTTCCGCCGACCGCCACCGCCCATTTGAGACGCATCAGTTCGGCCAGCATCTCCGCCCGCCGCACGATGGGAATATGATGCTCACGGGCGGCCTTTAATTCCGGGTTGCTATCCTGAACGGCGGATGAAATCACCACTGCCGCCGCGCCCGTAACATGCTCCGCCGCATGGCCGATTGAAATCTCGATTCCTTTACCGCGCAACCGTTTGACGTTGGCGCTCTCGGCCTGATCAGACCCACGCACCTTATACCCCAGCGTACATAAAACCTCGGCGATCCCGCTCATGCCGATGCCGCCGATCCCGATAAAGTGCAAAATTCCGATGTCTTTGGGTAATGCTTGCATATTAAAAATCCAAAAATGTCACCCCCGCGAAGGCGGGGGTCTGGCCTTTACTTGCCGGATGCCCACCTTGGCGGGCATGACATAAACATTAAATCTTAGAAACTATATCTGTTCTAAACATTTTCGTAAAACTAAGCAATTACACTCAAAAATACAAAGGAAATATGATACGATCACAGGGTGTATAAAATTCACCCGCCGATACAAAAGGGAGAGGAAAATGCCGGATGAAAATTGGGCAAACGACCCAAAAAAACTTGCCTTATTCTATAAAAAAAACTCCGGAATATATTTTGGAATTATTGTCATACTTGGATTTTTTGTACTGCTCCACCCCCTATATATTTACCAATGTTGGAACGCATTCGCAAACGGGCAAGCCATTCAAGCCTACGTTATAAATGACCACACAACGTACATCGCAAAAAGATACACCTGCAAATTCACCTACAGTTTCACACACAAAGATAAACGACAAGAAAGCTTAGGTCACATCCCATGGCCAATCAGAAAAATGGCATGCCCCCTTATAGGCGATACAATAACCATTTATTTAGATGAAAACGGAAACGATTATTATATACACGGATCATCCGGCCTGATGTATATGATACTAATAGAATTTTTTGGGTTAGCTATGTTCCTCGGTCTAACGGCACTTTACCACAAAGCAAAAAAATCTTTCTATATCCTAGAAAGTAACAAACCTTAAGAAATTTTTTTCTTACTCCCCCCACCCGCTCACCACGGCGGTGACGAGGTTGCCGAGTTTGCGGGCCGCGTCTGGTTTGCCGCATTCACGCGCTTTTTCAGCCGCCCGGAAGAGAATGGAGGGATTTTGCAGGAAAGTCTCGATCCTTGCAAGCAGGGCATCGGGCGTAAATCCGTCCTCGGTCATCACCCACGCGCCGCCCACATCGGCCACGGCATCGGCGTTCATTTTTTGCTGCTGGTCTTTATGGTGGGGGTAGGGCACAAAAATGGCCGGACGCCCGGCGGTTGTGACCTCCGCCACCGTACTCGCGCCGGAGCGGGAAATAATCAGGTGGGATTTGGCCAACTCCCCCGCCACATCGTCGAAAAATGGACGGAGGTCGGCCTCAATCCCGGCCAGATCATAGGTTCTTTTGACCAGGGAAATATCGTCCTGTCGGCATTGTTGCACGATTTGCAGACGTTTCCTGTAATCCGGCGACAACCGCGCCAATGTTTGCGGCACGATGTCACTGAACACCTTTGCCCCGAGCGATCCGCCCATCACGAAAATCCGGAGCGGTGTCTCATGCCCAAAATTCGGAAAGGGCTGGGTATACAGCGCGGCAATTTCCGGCCGCACCGGATTCCCGGTAATCACAGAGCGCATTTTTTCGGAATCGTTCAAGCCCCGCACATTGGGCAGAGACAGCGCGATCCGCCCAGCTTGGGGCGCGAGGAACGCGTTCGCCTTGCCGATAATCGCGTTTTGCTCATGGATGATCGTCGGCTTACCTAGTTTCTGCGCCATATACACTGCCGGAACCGATGGATACCCGCCAAACCCGATGACCATCTTTGGCCGCAACCTCAAAACAAGATAAAACGCATGGGCAAACCCAACCCCCAGATCAAATGCCCCACGTATTTTCCCCTTGATCCCGGCTCCAACCGTCCCCGATCGCACAACATGAACGGGAATATCGCCGAACAAATGCGCCAGTTTTTTTCCGCGCACATCCGTTACCAATTCAATCCGAAAGCCCCGTGACACAAGATCTTGCGCCAGTGCCCGCGCCGGGGTCATGTGCCCGCCGGTTCCCCCGGCACTCAATAAAATCAGATTTTTACCACTCATGCGCCCACACCCGCCTTCGTTTTTTTAGGCCGACGCGACAATCCGCTCCGCGAAACCCCTATCCGCGCCGAACGCCGCGTCAAGGCCAACACCGCCCCCATCGAAAACCCCAGCGATAATATCGATGATCCGCCATAACTGATAAACGGCAACGTCATCCCCTTGGTCGGCATGATGTTCATGCTCGACCCCATATGCACCAAGGCCTGTAAACCGAACATCGTGAGCAACCCGCCCACCGCCAGCACGGCGAACATATTGCCGCTATCCATCAATCGGTTAAACCCGCGCCGCACGACAAAGGCAAACACGGCGATAATCACAAGAACGAAAACCAGCCCCATTTCTTCGCCCGCCACCGAGAAAATAAAATCGGCATGGGCATCGGGCAGAACCTGCTTCACCGTTCCTTGCCCAGGTCCCGTACCGATGATCCCGCCGTTCTGAAATGCCTCTAGCGACCGATCAACCTGATAATTATCGCCGCTCTCGGGGAAAAAGAACCTGTTCACCCGGCTTTGAACGTGATCGAACATGAAATACGCGCCCGCCACACCCGAAGCGATCACCCCACCAAGGCCAATCAAAAGCCGAAAAGGAAATCCGGCCAAAAAAATCTGGCTTGCCCAAATACTGGTAATCACCAAGGTCATCCCGAGATCGGGCTGGAGCAGCAACAAGGCAATCGTCACGAAATAAAGCCCCGCCGCAATCGCATTACCGCGAAAATTCGCATTCTCTTTTTGCCGCGACATAAACCACGCCGCAACGATCGCAAAGGCGGGCTTTACAAATTCACTAGGCTGAAGCGAGAACCCAAACACTCGTATCCATCGTTGCGCGCCCTTGATCTCGGTTCCGAAAAAGAGAACAAGGATCATCGCCAGCAAACTGCCGATAAAAACCACGCTGGCCAGCCGCCAGATCATGCGCGGCGACATCATGGAAACAACTAAAAGAATGATAACCGTGATGGGAATAAGGACAAAATGCCGCTTTATGAAATAATACGTATCCCAGTTATGCGATTCAGCAACCGCCGTACTCGCCGTCGTCACCAAAACCATCCCGAACAGGATCAGGATCATAAACGCCAGCAGCATGGCACGGTCTACCGTCCACCACCACTGGCCAAGAAAGGATTTATCGGTACGGGAAAATAAATTCATACCCCGGAACTCTCCTCGATAACATTAACCATCTCTGCAAACCTATCCCCCCGTTCTTCATAGGACGAAAACTGATCCCACGAGGCACAGGCTGGTGACAACAACACAGCCGCCGAAAGTCCCGATTGCTGCGCTTTATTGTGCGCCTGCTGCACAGCAATTTCCAGTGTTTTGCATTCATGGTGGGGAATATTGTTTTTTTGCATCCATACGGCGAAATCCTCCATCGCCTCGCCGATCAAAAACGCCTCTTTTACACGCCTCATCAAGGGTTCAAGGCCTTGTAGACCGCCCTGTTTGGGCCTCCCCCCGGCAATCCAGTAGATATTCTCATACGCGCCCAAGGCCTTCGCCGCCGCCTCGGCATTGGTTGCCTTGCTGTCGTTGATATAGGTGACATTGTTAATGGTGCGGACAAGAAACTGGCGGTGCGGGAGGCCTGGAAAGCTTTTGATCCCCTTGAAAATTTCCGTTTCTTCAAGCCCCAACTTCCGGCAAACGGCATAGGCCGCCATGGCGTTCTGGAGATTATGTTCCCCTTTAAGAACGGAGCCTTCCATCAAGCGGCCTCCGGCGACAGGCGGGAAGTCCGAGGAAATCGCGACGGCCTCCCTCTCCCCTTTTGCCTTCACGCGCTCGAACATCGCCCGTGACAGCGCATCATCCACACCGATCACGGCCACGCCCGATCCTTCGAATATCCGTTCCTTGCTGGCTGCATAGTTTTTCATCGTGCCGTGCCGATCCAGATGATCCGGCGTGATGTTCAGCAAAACTGAAATATCAGGCCGAAATGTCGGGCATAAATCCAGTTGGTACGACGACAATTCAAAAACAAAAACCCCCTGTTCGCCGGGCATTTCAAGGTCAAACACCGGAACCCCGATATTCCCGCCCATGACGGACTCTCTACCAGAGGATTTCAGGATGTGGTGAATAAGCGCCGTCGTCGTCGACTTGCCGTTCGTCCCCGTCACGCCGACAGTTTTTCGACTGTGATTTAAGCGATGGAACAATTCGATGTCGCAGATGACCTCGACATCAACCGCCTGTGCCGCCTTTACAACCGGATGATCCATCGGCACACCGGGCGACAGCAAAAGAAACGCACAATCCTTCAGATTTTTTTCTTCAAGCGGCGTTACGGTCGCGCCCAGATCCTTCGCAGCGTCCCGTGCTTTTTCATTGTCATCCCACGCGGTTATTTCTGCGCCGGAGCGGCGCAAAAACCGCACCGCCGACAATCCCGACCGCGCAAGGCCAAAAACGGCGACGGGATTTTTTTTAAAAATGGATTTCAGTAACATTTCATTCCACCAAAAACCGGGACATATAGAAACCACGAATGGACACAAATAAACACGAATGAAATAAAAAATAGACTTTGTTTTACTTTGTGGACTTTGTGTTAAAAAAATTTTTCAACACAAAGTAAGACGAAGTTAAACAAAGTTTTTTATGGCCTGCGGCGCTATTAACATTAGTGTTTATTTGTGTCCATGTGTGGTTTTTATCTCAACTTCAACGACGACAACCCGATCAACGCCAAAATCACCGCGATGATCCAGAACCGGATCACCACCGTCGGCTCCGACCATCCTTTTTTCTCGAAATGGTGGTGCAAGGGCGCCATGGCAAAAACCCGTTTGCCCGTCGTCTTAAACGATACGACCTGAATAATGACGGAAACGGTCTCCAGCACAAACAACCCGCCGACAATCGCCAAAACCAGCTCATGCTTCGTGATCACCGACATCGCGCCCAAGACGCCGCCCATCGCCAGCGACCCAGTATCGCCCATGAAAATCATGGCGGGGGGCGCGTTGTACCAGAGGAATCCCATCGCCCCGCCAATCAGCGCACCGCATAAAATTGCCATCTCGCCCGATCCGGGAACATAGGGAATATGCAGATATCCGGCAAAATCGGCGCGCCCCACAAGATAGGCGATCAACGCAAAACACCCCGCCGCAATCGCCACCGGCACAATCGCCAGCCCATCTAGACCATCGGTCAAGTTCACCGCATTGCTGGAGCCTATAATCACAAACACCGCCCACAACGGAAAAAACCACCAAATATTGATGAACATATCCTTGAAGAAAGGAACCGCCACATGCATATTCAGGTTCCCCGGCAGGCTCTCCATGATGCCAAACGTCGCCACCAGCGCGATACCGAGTTGCAATATCAGCTTTAACCGACCGGACAGCCCCTTTGTGTTGCGCTTGGTCAGCTTCAGGTAATCATCGCCAAAACCGATCATGCCGTAACCGACCATCACCAGCAAAGCCTGCCACACGAACATATTGCTGAGATCAGCCCAGAGCAGAGTCGAAATCGTCACGGAAATCAAAATCATCAATCCGCCCATCGTCGGCGTACCCGCCTTGGAAAAATGTGTCTCTGGTCCGTCGGTGCGGATCGGCTGCCCCTCTTTTTGTTTTTTCTTCAGCCACCGGATCATCGGCGGGGCAATCACGAAGGAAATAATCAAGGCGGTCATCACCGCCCCGCCCGCCCGGAACGTGATATACCGGAACAGGTTAAAGAAAATAAAATCATCCGCGAACGGGGTTAGTAAATTATAAAGCATACTCGGCCTTTCTCCCTGCCATCACCCGCAACGCATCAATGCTCAACGCGCCCTATTGCTTTGTAAACACCACGAAATCGCCCGGCGCAAGAACATCGGGAACGATACGATCCGTACTGGACTGGCGTAAAATCTGGCTGATAACCTGGTACACATGGGAAACGGGTGTAATCGTTTGTGTTGTGTAAACCACATCAAGATTACCTATTTTATTGGGCATCGACAACCGGGGTTTTTGCCCCGCTTTACGGCCTGTTTCCTCTGGCAAATACCCCTCCAGCATGGCGGTCTGCCGCCCCCGACCCAGATCAACCATATTCCGGACGCGGAAAACCGCGCATGGCTCCTCCCGGCGGGGCTTGACGCTGACGGTCACGGTCTGGGTCTTTAAAAAACTCCAGAAAGAGCGATTATCGACATTCATTGTTTTTCATCTCCTTTATGGATTTTTCGGCTTCTGTAACATCGTCAAACGGATCGGTATGATCCGCAAAAATCTGCCCCTGCTCGTGCCCCTTGCCAGCGATAACCAAAACATCGCCCTGCTTTAAACCCTGAACGGCCAAGCGGATGGCTTCGCGCCGGTCGGCAATTTCCTGCGCGCCCAAGCATTCCTTTAAAATATCTTTCCGGATCAAGACGGCATCCTCGGAGCGCGGATTGTCATCGGTCACGAAAACGCTGTCGGCCATCTCTGCTGCAATCGCACCCATGGCCGGACGCTTCGAGCGATCCCGATCCCCGCCGCACCCGAATAGGCAAACCAGTTTCCCGGATGTATGCGGCCGCAACGCCTCAAGAACATTTTTTAACGCATCGGGCGTATGAGCGTAATCCACATAAACCGCCGCCCCATTCGGATGACCAGGCACAAGCTGGAGTCTTCCCGGCGGCCCCTGTAATAGAGACAATCCATCAACGACCGCCGCCGCCAAACCTTCCTTCTCGGAAATTACAATCCCCATGGCGCAAAGCGCATTCATAACCTGAAAAAACCCGACGACCGGAAACATGATCTCGTAAACACTTCCGAATATTTCCAGTTTTAATTTTTGCCCGTTCGGCTCCGCCGTTGCCGATAGGATTTTTAAATCCTGCCCCTTATACCCATACGATAAAACCCGACACCCTCGCGCCTCAACCATCTTTTTAATGGCCTCGAACTCTGGCGTATCCGCATTTAAAACCGCCGTGCCACCCGGAACCAAAACAGCCGCAAACAGCCGCATCTTGGACTCAAGGTAATTGTCCATGTCCGCGTGATAATCCAAATGATCCCAGCTCAGATTGGTATAGGCCGCAACATTGACCTTGACCCCGTCCAATCTGTGCTGGTGCAGCCCGATACTCGACGCCTCCATCACCAGATGCCCAACTCCCGCCGCAGCCAGATCGGCCAGATCCGCATGAAGCGATACCGGATCGGGCGTCGTCAAAGAACCCGAACGCATCAACTCTGGCCCCCGCACGCCAAGCGTGCCGATGCTGGCCGCCTTAACGCCCCGTTGCTTCCACAAATCGCGCACAAAATGCACCGTCGATGTTTTTCCGTTCGTTCCGGTCACGGCGGCGATAAAATCCGGCTGACGGCCATAAAATTCCGCCGCCATCACCGCAAGACGATGACGCGGATTATCATCGACAATCAGATCGACGCCTTGAACGCCTTCCGGCAACGCCGTCCCCATCGGCGCAAGAATAGCGCACGCTCCGTTACGGATTGCATCTTCAATAAACTTACGCCCATCCGATTTTGATCCCGGCAGCGCGGCAAACAAAAAACCCTTCTTCACGGCGCGGCTGTCCTGCGTCAATCCTTTCAGGTTTTTAATCGCCCAGCTATCATGGTTATTCATGGCTTTTCACCATCACATATTGCCGAAGCGAGGATGCCATATCCGTATCCTGATCCACCGCTTCCGGCTTCATCCCGAGGATAGCTACCATTGAGGAAATCACCCGCGCCGCAGCAGGAGCCGCAACCCATCCGCCCGTCGCATAGCCATAGCTTTTTTTGTTCGGCTTAGGGGAATCTACGGCGATAAAAACCGCATACTGTGGATCATCGACCGGAAACACACCGACAAAAGAAGAAATCAATTTCGAGCGATCATACCCGCCGCCGGAACTTTGCTCTGCCGTTCCCGTCTTGCCACCGACACGGTATCCGGGAACATCGGCATTCTTGCCTGTTCCATCCGTCACGACCAACCGCAGCAACTGCCGCATCCGGTGTGCGGTCTCGGGCGAAACCACACGCAACGCCTCGCTGGAATCCGCGCCGCCCGGCCCCAGGACAAGATGCGGCTTCACCAGATACCCGCCATTGACGATCGACGACACCGCCGATGTCAGTTGGATCGGCGTTGTGGCGATCCCATGGCCATACGACGCCGTCAGCGTGCTGATCTCCCGCCACGGATTGGGAACCAAAGGCCTCCCCTTCTCCGGAATTTCGATTTCCATCAGATTCAACAAACCAAGATCGGCGTAAAACTTCTTCAGTCTTTCCGTCCCGACAGCCTCGCCCATCATCGCCGCGCCGATATTGGACGAATACATAAAAATTTCAGGAATCGTCAAAACTCGGTCTTCGGCATGGTAATCATTGATTGTGAATTTTCCGCGCTTGATCGGCTCTCTGGCGTCGAAACTCGCGCTCATGGGAACGTCATGCGTCTCCAGAAAAGCCGCCACTGAAAAAATCTTGAACACAGACCCAAGCTCATACGTCCCAAGACTAATGCTGCTGAACAGGTTTTTTTCCTTCGCGCTGCCGGCATCCTGCGGATCGAAATCAGGCAACGACACACCGGCGACAATCTCCCCGGTTTTTACATCCATGATAACCCCAGCGGCTCCTTGCGCGTGAAAATCGGCAATCGCCGCCTTCATCTCGCGGCGCAGCGCGTGCTGAACCCGAATATCCAGCGTCAGGGAAATCGGCTTTCCTTGGGACAGCAACCCATTAAAACTCTCCTCGATCCCGGACAGCCCTTGGTTATAAACCCCGGCATAACCGACCAGATGCGCAGCCAGATTCCCGTGCGGATAAACCCGGCGGTCTTCATCTTCAAACGCCAGACCAGGCTCGCCCAACATCAAAACATTCTTTTGCTCGTCCGCCGTCAGATTGCGATAAATACGCACATACCGTGCGCCTTTTTGCATCTTCTGCAGTGTCTCGCCATAGGAAAGGCTAGGGAAAATTTTTGACAAACTCTCCGCCGCCTTTTGAGGATCGGAAATCAAATGAGGATCGGCATAAAGCGAAACGGTCTTAACCGTCGTTGCCAGCAACTCCCCGTTACGATCAAGAATATCGGCGCGCATAACGGATGATTGCGCGGGCTTGTCCTCTTCTACAGCACCTATATCGGCAATCCGCGCAGGCTGCGCCTGTATGACCATCAGATCAACCGCACGCACCGCCAGCAACATATAGGCCAACACGAAACACGCACTGACGACGACAATTCGCCCCCGCGCAAGATCAAGCGATGAACTTTTCTCCCCGACCAGTTTGACAGCCTGACGGCGCGCCTGCTTCAGAAAAATCATTCACGCCCCCCGCTTGCATTATTTTTGATGGCAGGATCGGAGGTTTTTTTGACAGGAGAACCGTCAGGGGAGGGAGAAGAGGAATAGGACACAGGCTGCGCCTGCAGTGTTTCCTCGGGGGGAAGAATAATCTTGGCCGGAATTTCAGCACCATCCGTCTTAATCTGCGCGGAAGATGCAGGCTCGAAACCGAGATATTTCTGCGCCAGCGCCTCAAGACGCGCCGGACTGTTCAGATACGCCCATTCAGCTTTCAAAAATCGAATGGAATCTTTCTCACGATTAGCCGCCTCGGTTACCTTGTCCAGCTCAACCTCGGCCTGATGAACATTCTGCGATGTATGCAGAAGAAGTGCGCCCGACAACGCCGCCATCAAGAAAATAAAAACAGTGCGAAGACGAAATTTTTTCATGCCGCACCCGCCCTTACCGCAGCGCGCAGCCGCGCCGACCGCGCACGCGGATTAACCCTGGATTCCCCATCCGAAGGCTGAACGGCCTTTTTGGAAACCAGATTAAAAACCGGAGAATCCTGTTTCTCCTGTATCAGACTATGACGCGACACGCCCGGCGCATTGCCGGATTTACGCCGCAGCACATCCTTCACCCGCGCATCCTCAAGGGAATGAAAGGACACAACAATGAAACGCCCGCCAGGATTGAGAATATTTTCTGCCGCTCCCAACGCACGCTCAAGCTCGCCCAACTCATCGTTGACGACAATACGCAGAGCCTGAAAGGTGCGCGTCGCCGGATCAATTTCATCTTTCGATCTCGGAACAACAGAACGCACCACGGCGGCCAGATCGCCCGTCGTTTCAAATTTTTTCTCACGCCGCCGCGCCGCAATCGCACTGGCCACCCGGCGCGAATGACGCTCCTCGCCGTATTTGTAAATTAAATCGGCTAATTTTTTTTCGGGTGCGCCATTCACAAGATCGGCCGCCGTTTCACCGCGTGACGTGTCCATCCGCATATCCAAAGGTCCATCGAAACGGAAGGAAAACCCGCGAGATGCCTGATCGATCTGCATCGACGATACGCCCAGATCAAGCACAAACCCGTCAACCTTTTCAAAGCCTGCATTTTTCAGCAACTCTTCCACATCGCCGAAACAGCCATGAATAAACACAAGGCGATCACCATATTTCGCCTTAAGACCCTGCGCCCGCGCCGCCGCCGACGGATCGCGGTCAATTGCCACCACCGTGCAATCGGCGCGATCCAGAATACCTTGCGTATAACCGCCCGCGCCGAACGTACCGTCGACATAAACCTCATCATTGGCCGGAGCAAGATGCGCCAGAACTTCATTCAGCATCACAGGGATATGATCGGCCATCACTTGACCTCCCGTGGCAGCGTCAATCCCTGCGCCTTCACCATCTTGCGCGCATCTTCGCGGCGCAATTTGAATTCCTTCGGATTCCAGATTTGAAACTTGCGCCCCAAGCCGACAAAGGCCGCCGCCTCGCCCACCCCCGCGAAATCAATGAGGTCGGCAGGCAACACCACCCGCCCGTCGCCATCGAAGGGAAGCTGGACACTATCGCCGAACACGGCGGTCGCAAGATCGTCCTGCGAATCCGAAAACAAATCGAAATGATCCAGCCGCCGCCCGACCTCCTCCATGAACGACCACGAAACACCCTCAAGGGCGCGGTGATGGTTCGAGCGAAAAACAACAATCCCCTGATACCCCTCCGACGCCAAAGCCGCACGAAACTGCGCCGGGACCGAAACCCGCCCTTTTTTGTCCACCTTGTTCACATAAGTCGATAAAAACAACGCCACGCGCAACTCTCCAGGCCATGATGGATATTCATGGATATATATGGGATAGCATGGGTTTTCATGGGCGGTCAACAAACGCCCGGTAAGTGTTTGAGAGTTATCCCCTTTCCTTTGCATCCCTCGTAAAAAAAGCAGCGAGCCAATTCTGTTAAGATTCTTCGCAACCGTCATCCCGAGCGGAGGACAAAGCCCCGAGCCGAGGGATCTTTAGTATTTCCATTCCATACAGATCCCTCGACTGCGCGCCTTACGGCGCTCCGCTCGGGATGACGTCAGAGGAGAAACAAAAAGAAAGGCCGCCCCCTTTCGGAAGCGGCCTCTCATAAAAAATATCAGACGATCTATAAGCCGGGTTCTGTTCCTGCTTCGCCGAGGCTACGCAGGAGACGACCATTCATCTGGGATGTTCGTTACCGAACACCTCAAGCAACCTACCCGGACTGCGGCGTGGAAACGCGCTTGCTGAGTCAACAACGTACAGTCCCTATTTGGTCTTGCTTCCGGCGGGGTTTACCAGCCGCCTTTGTTACCAAAGACGCGGTGCGCTCTTACCGCACCCTTTCACCCTTGCTTCGCCCTTCGGGCTTCGCAGGGCAAGCCCTTTGAAGCATAAAGAACGGTTAGCGGTTTGCTTTCTGTTGCACTTTCCGTTGGCTCGCGCCACCCGGGCGTTACCCGGCGCCGTATTTCCATGAAGCCCGGACTTTCCTCCCTGCTTCGCTAAAGCTACGCAGGGCGGCCATCCGATCTTCTGACGGGAGCTTAGGTACCACAGAAACAAATCGCAAGCAAATTTAGAAATGACGAACAAAAGCAGGTCACAAAACGCAATCTTTACAAATAATTCTCTAATTCATGCTTTGGTTGCCCAAAATTCTTTTTTATCTTCTCATCTACCAGCAAGGAAAATTTCCAAGGATCGCCGTAATCAAGCTTGCTAACTCTTTGTACACTATGCTTATTCACCATTTTTGCCACCTCTGCCTCAACAACTGGTGAAACAGTAAGATCAAAAATTAACACCGACGGCGCAAGATGCGGACGCTTCTCCAAAACACGATCTAACAAAACCAGCCCTGTAATTTTACAATCTTTCGTCTCCTCAAGAGTGAACGCACTTTTTAACGCTGAGCCAGTTCCTATCATCGGATTTACAATCAGCAAACTAATCTCTCGCCGCCTCAGCAATTCAGCTTCTGCAATCTCGGTCAGAGCACTATCCGCATCAGTTAATTGAATAACTTCATAACCAACATCTTCCAACACATACCTGAAAGGCCGCATTTGATTCACACTAGGGTCAACCAAGAAAATCGCCATGTTACACTCCATAGTTCCTAAATACCCAAGACGCCTTTGAATCATACATTACGAAAAATGTCAACTATGTTTCATAACACATCCCGCGCCCGCACCAAGGCCAAAAGCCTTGCCGCGCTTAAACTATCCGGCGCATCCGGCTCCTCGCCGTCCTTGAATTTTTCGGGGTAAAAATGACGATGAAAGGCGCGGATCACCGCCGCCTCGCCCGCCTCCGGGTCATAACCCACCTGCCAGAGCAATTCTAGAAACACCCCCTGCCCGCGCAGCACATCCTCCACCGCGTCATGATCCATGGCCAAAGGCTCTGGCCAAAAGCCCACCCCCGCCCCGGCCATCTCCCGCCACGGGAATAACTCACCGGGGTCAATCTTTCGCTCCGGGGCGACATCGGAATGGGCGAGGATATTCACGGGCGCGATCCCATGCCTTTTCATCAGTTTTTTGCAAAGTTTAACGACCGCCGCGATTTGCGCCTCCGGGAATGCCCGATACCCGAATTCATGCCCCGGATTGACGATTTCAATGCCGATAGAGTGCGAATTCACGTCCCGCTCCCCCGCCCAATAGGATTTCCCCGCATGCCAAGCCCGGTTGACGTCATCGACAAGGGCATGAATTTTTCCAGTTTCTTCAACGACATAATGCGCACTGACCTTCGAGGCCGGATCGCAAAGACGCGCCAAAGCCTCCGCCGCCGTTTTCATGCCCGTATAGTGCAGGATAATGAGGGATGGCCGCGTATCATCTATGCGGTCTTCAAAATTCGGCGATGTCCATTTTTTGAAAAACATGGTTTGATTTTAGCGGTGAACGGAACAAATGGATACGGAGAAAAACAAAACTGTCATGTTGAGCGCAGCGAAACATCCCGGCGGGATCCTTCGCTGCGCTCAGGATGACAACAAAGTAGGAACAAAATGAAAAACCTGATACTCACATTATTCTGCATCTTTGCCTTAACCCCGACTTTGGCGAACGCGAAAGGAAAAGACCTCATGGACACGAAACCCGAAGGATACCCCGTTGCTGTGTTCGCGGGCGGGTGTTTCTGGTGCACCGAGAGTGAGTATCGGAGGCTGGACGGTGTTTTGTTTACACGGTCGGGCTATACGGGCGGGCATATCGACAACCCAAAATACGAAGACACCCACGACAGCAAAAGCGGCCATGCCGAGGCGGTGGAGGTTACCTATGACCCCGCGAAAATTTCCTACCGCCAGCTTGTCGAGTTTTTTATGACGCAGGCGCACGACCCCACGCAGTTAAATCGGCAAGGCCCCGATGTCGGTACGCAATACCGATCCGCGATTTTCTTTGCGACAGACGAGGAAAAACAAACCGCGCAGGATGTGATCGACGACCTGACGAAGGCGAAGAAATACGAAGACCCGATCGTGACGACGCTGGAACCCGCCGCGACGTTCTGGGAAGCCGAGGAATATCACCAGCAATACTATGAGAAGTATGAGAAAAAAACCGGGCAGCCGCATATCAATGATTGGTTGAGGCGGAAATAAAATCCCTCACCCTCCCGCTTCGCGGGTCCCTCCCTCTCCCTTAAGGGAGAGGGTGTCCGAGCGCAAAGCGCGAGGACGGGTGAGGGTTTTGTTACGCCGCCGCCTTCTTCAACACCCGCACCGCATCGGCGCAGCGCAGGCAGAGCGCCGGATGCTCCTTATCACTCCCCACTTCGGGGAGGACTTTCCAGCAGCGGTTACATTTGCAACCGGAGGCTTTTTGAGCACCAGCATCAAGCTGGTCAAAATTAAAACTTACAGACGCTTGAGAGGCAATACAAACTTCAGCAACATCAACATCCTTAAGCGATTCTTCATAAGATTTATCTGCTGTAATAACAACCTCCGCTTCCAACGAAGACCCCAGATTTTTAATTGCGCGCTGATCTTCGATTGCCTTTAGAACCACGGAACGAACCTCAGTGATTTTTCCCCATTTCACTTTCAACGTCTCATTCTTCCATTCTTTTGAGACAGCAGGAAACCTGCACAAGTGAATACTTTCTGCATCCGCGAACACGCCCTTCGGCCTGTGGCTCCACGCTTCTTCGGCGGTGAAGCATAGGACGGGGGCGAACCATGCGGTCAAGCATTCAAAGATTTTTGCCATTACGGTGCGGCAGGCGCGGCGGTCGAAGGAATCCACGCGGTCGCAATAGAGGCGGTCTTTGCGGATGTCGAAATAGAACGCCGACAATTCATTGTTGCAGAAATGGTGCAGTTTATTCGCCAGTTTTCCGTACTCGTAATTTTTGATGCACTCACGGACGAATTCGTCCATCTCTGCGAGCAGGTGGAGCATGTAGCGTTCGAGTTCGGGGAGTTCCGGAGATCCTTCGCTGCGCTCAGGATGACAGGAAATAGATTCCTCTGCGATGAAGCCATCAAGTGCGCCCAGTAAAAACCGGAACGTGTTGCGGATGCGGCGATATAAATCGCCCGTTGCCTTCAACGACTCCTCGCCAATTCGTACATCTTCGGAATAGGCCGAGGTCATCACCCAGAGGCGCAAAATGTCTGCGCCGTAGGTTTCCATGACCTTTGCCGGATCGACCACGTTGCCCTCGGACTTGGACATTTTATAGCCCTTGGCGTCGAGGACGAACCCGTGCGTCAGCACGTTTTTATAGGGCGCACGGCCACGCGTGCCGCAGCTTTCCAGCAGCGAGGAATGGAACCATCCGCGATGCTGGTCTGACCCCTCAAGGTATAAATCGGCGGGGCTTTGCAATTCCGGGCGGTCTTCGCAGACGAATGCATGGGTACAGCCCGATTCAAACCAGACATCGACGATGTCGAATACCTGTTCGTAATCCTCAGTGTCGTAATCGCCGTTCAGGAAATCGGAGGCCGGACGTTTCCACCATGAATCGGAGCCCTCTTTTTCAAAAATATCCTGGATGGTTTTGAAGACGGATTCATCAAGCAAAGGCTTGCCCGTGACCTTATGCACGAACAGCGCGATGGGAACGCCCCATGCGCGTTGCCGCGAAATGCACCAGTCGGGGCGGTTTTGGATCATCGACGTGATGCGGTTTTCCCCGGCGGCGGGTATCCATGTTGTTTCGCGGATTTGCTCTACGGCAATTTCACGGAGGGTCCGTACACCCTCACCCCGACCCTCTCCCTGAGGGAGAGGGAGGGGACGATCCATCCCGATAAACCATTGCGGCGTGGCGCGGAAAATAAGCGGCGCTTTGGACCGCCACGAATGCGGATATTCATGCCGCATCGAGCCCTTGGCCAGCAAGCACCCGGCCATGTCGATTTCCTTCAAAACGGCAAAATTCCCCGCCCCAAGTTCGCCCTTCTGCGTGTAAACTTCTAAGCCAGCAAACAGCGGCACATGGGCGCGGAACGTCCCGTCATCGGCCACGTTGTCGGTAATCTCGATCCCGTTGGCGAGACCCAGCATAAAGTCGTCCTCACCATGCCCCGGCGCGATATGGACAAAACCCGTTCCGGCATCCGCCGTTACAAAATCCCCGGCGAGCAAAGGCACGTCGAAATCATATCCCTTGGCATGAAGCGGGTGGTGGCAGGTTGTCCCGGCAAAATCGGAGCCTTTGTATTTCTCCAGCAATTCCCAATCTTCTATTTTCGCGTTCTTTTTCACCTCGTCGGCCAACGCCAAGGCCAAAATAATTTTTGTGCCCGCCACAGAATACACGCCGTATTCCATCTCCGCCCCATAGGCCATCGCCCGGTTGGAGGGCAGCGTCCACGGGGTTGTCGTCCAGATGACGAAATGCGCGTCCTTCAACAGTTCGTTCGTCGTATTTTTTACAGGAAACTTCACCCACACCGTCACCGATTTATGTTCGCGGTATTCTACTTCCGCCTCGGCCAGCGCGGTTTTTTCAACAACCGACCACAAAACGGGCTTTGCGCCTTTATACAGGCCGCCATTCGCCGCGAATTTATGAATCTCGCGCACGATTCCGGCTTCGGCCTTGTGCGTCATGGTCAAATACGGGTTTTTGAAATCGCCGAGAACACCCAAACGCTGGAACTCACCGGATTGAATATCGACCCATTTTTTGGCGAAGTCGCGGCATTCCTGGCGGAACTGAATGATGTCCACGTCGTCCTTGTCCTCGCCCTTTTCGCGGTAGGCTTCCTCGATCTTCCATTCGATGGGAAGGCCGTGGCAGTCCCAGCCCGGCACATACGGCGCGTTATAGCCCGTCATCTGCCACGACTTCACAACAACGTCTTTCAGGATTTTGTTCAGCGCATGGCCGATATGGATGTGACCGTTCGCATAGGGGGGGCCGTCATGCAGGATGAATTTTTCCTGTTTCGCGGAGGCCGTCTGGATTTTCCCATACAGATCCATCTCCGCCCATTTTTTGGCGATTTCCGGCTCGCGTTTCGGCAATTCGCCGCGCATGGGAAAATCGGTTTTGGGGAGAAATACGGTATCGCGGTACTGGTCGTTTTTATTATCGGCGCTCATGACGCATCATATCCTTTTGATAAATTTATGGATTTATACAGATTGGCGGGGGGTGGGCGCAAGAGCGCCGGCCAAAAAACACCCAAAACCCGGCCCCTCACGCGCTAGCGGAGAGCCGGGACGATAATTCGGATAGTGCGGCACTGCACGGAATTCATGCGGTCACTATGGGGTATTCTATGGGAAATAACAAGCGGCAACTACCAGCTTTGAACGGTGCAGGGCCAGCCGTCATTCGTCCAGTCCTGAGGCTGCAACGATTCCTGCAAAATCTCATCAGATTGCTTCTTGGCGGTCGCATGTGTGTCATGTCGTACAAACCCGCCCCAATCGGCAAATTTGTGAGCCAGTGGGGTAACTTCACCGC
>JBASFN010000159.1:0-10868 GCA_049653045.1 Alphaproteobacteria bacterium | reverse complement strand
GCCTTGGCGAAGCCGGGCGGCGGGGGTGAAATGTCGCTGATGCAAGGGCAAGTCTTTGAAAAAGTCGGGGTCAATTTCTCCGAAGTCTGGGGCACGTTTTCAGACGATTTCAAAAAACAGATCCCCGGCGGACTTGAGAGCGATGGCGCATTCTGGGCGAGCGGCATTTCCCTCGTCGCGCATATGCGATCCCCCCTCGTCCCGGCTGTCCACATGAATACGCGGATGATCGTAACATCAAAAAACTGGTTCGGCGGCGGCGCGGACTTAACACCGATGATCCCGGTTGATGCCGACACACGGGATTTCCACGCGGCCTTAAAAAACTGCTGCGACCGCCACAATCCCGGCTATTACAAAGACTACAAAGAATGGGCAGATCGGTATTTCTTCCTGCCGCACAGAAACGAGCCACGCGGCATTGGCGGCATTTTCTACGACAATCTCGATTCCGGGGACTGGAACGCCGATTTTGCCTTTACCAAAGATGTGGGCGAGAGCTTTCTCAATATTTACCCGAAACTCGTGCGCCGAAACATGCGCCAAAGCTGGACGCCAGAGCAACGCGAGGCGCAACTAATAAAACGCGGTCGCTACGTGGAATTTAACCTTCTTTATGACCGGGGCACGACTTTTGGCCTTAAAACCGGAGGCAACACCGAAGCCATCCTCATGTCCCTCCCCCCGGAAGTGAAATGGCCGTAGGGAAAATTCTCTTGCAGTCCACAAAGCCTTTATGTCATAAAATACCCCATAAAATATATTTATAATAAACCAAAACAGGGGGAATTGTTAATGCCATCCATTTCAAACACAGCTCGCAGCCTAGGACACAGTCTGAAAATTGGTGAAATTTATCAAATTGACACCCAAGGTGCTACACTCATTCAAAATGAAGAACCCGATAAGGTTTTTAGACTTTTACAAGGACTAGCCAAAGAACACAGCGACACTGTTTTTGCTGGAAAAGGGCAATGGCCGGATGGAAAAATTCGCCTTGGATTTATCGCTTCTGCTACCAATGGAATGGTTAGAACTCTTGCAAATGCCGCACATGAATTGGGCGTGGGTTCAATTGTGGTTAATCGCAGCAACAGAAATAGTGGTATTGCCGGGATGATCCTCGACGTTACCTGAACTTTTGTAAATTTCTTAGGCAATCAGATTTACCTGCCTTAAACCCGCCTTCAATCCACCAGTCTTCGATGGCGGCAAGGGTGCGGCCTAATTCCGGGCCTTCCTTGATGCCCGCCTTCATCAGATCGTGACCGGTAACAGGCAAATCCGGAATCTCCCATTTCTGGATGATTTTAAGAGCCTGCGGCGCGTAGCCATTCATCACACGATCCTCCGCCAACTCGATCATCAAGGCCTGCGCCGTCGGTACGCGCCCGAATTTATACACCGCCACCCGCACGGCTTGATCCTCTGCCAAATCCGGCAGTTTCAGAATTTCAGAAATTGCATGAATATCTTTTTTGAACACATTGGGAATCAACAATAATTTATCCATCTCAAAAACATTGACCTGCGAAAATCCCGCAACGGCAAACAACCGAGAAGACACAAACGCAAGACCATAACGATTCTGAAACTCGCACAGATGCTTAAATAGATTTTTTTGATATTCAGGAAAAAGAAACTCTCTCAAGATATTATTTTCAAACATTATTTTCAAAACATCCGATGGGCTATCCACAGAAAGGATTTTAAAAAATTCCTGCGTGATGCGCTCGCGTGACAGGCTGCGGATTTTATCCGCCGCCGCCCGGCAAGCCTTCAGCCCTGCCCCATCCGGCACTCCATGCCCATAAAGAGCATGAAACCGAAAGAAGCGAAGAATACGTAAATGATCCTCCGCAATCCGCGTCGCCGGATCGCCGACAAACCGCACACATCGCGCCTCTAGGTCCTTCACCCCCTCACCCGTCGGATCATAAATATTCCCCTCCGGATCGGCCAGCAATGTATTCATCGTAAAATCCCGGCGCAGCGCATCCTCGCGCCAGCTATCCGTAAAACTAACCACCGCCCGCCGCCCGTCGGTTTCCACATCGCGGCGCAAGGTTGTTATTTCATAGGGCTTTTTATTGATAATCGCCGTAACCGTTCCGTGCTCAATACCCGTCGGCACAACTTTAATTCCCGCCGCCGTAATTTTTTCCATGACCTGATCGGGCGTGTGCGGTGTTGCAATATCAATATCCCCCACCTCCAGCCCGAGCAACATGTTCCGAACGCAACCGCCGACAAAGCGCGCCTTGCCCTCCAACGCCGCCATCACGCGGGTCGTCTCGGCGGAGACCATCCAGTCCTGCACCGGAACCTGTTTAACCTTTGCCTTTTCCAGCTTTATACCCTTTCAAAACCTGTAAATACGATTAGTATAGCCATTCATACGCATGAAGGAAGGAGTCAAAATCCCGTGAGCGATAAACTATTTCAAGATGCCCACCTTAAACTGGTTAAGGCGCGGGGTGAAATCGCCAAGGTGATTTTTGGCCAGAAAACCGTCATAGACCAAACCCTGGTGACACTGGTATCCGGGGGGCACTTGCTCCTAATCGGTGTTCCGGGTCTTGCAAAGACCTTGCTGGTGGATACCGTTGGAACGGTTCTTGGGCTTTTGACCGCCCGCGTCCAGTGTACACCCGATCTCATGCCCGCAGATATTCTCGGCTCCGAAGTTCTTGAGGAAAACGCCGAGGGCAAACGCAGTTTCCGCTTTATCAAGGGGCCGATCTTCACCCAGCTTTTGATGGCCGATGAAATCAACCGCGCCAGCCCACGTACCCAATCCGCCCTGCTTCAGGCGATGCAGGAAAAAAATGTCACCGTCGGCGGAAAATCCTATGACGTGCCGCAACCATTTCATGTGCTGGCGACACAAAACCCGATCGAGCAGGAGGGAACCTATCCCCTGCCCGAAGCACAGCTTGACCGTTTCCTGATGCAGGTCGATGTCGATTATCCGGATTTTGAGTCTGAGCGCGCCATGCTGCTAGCCACGACCGCCAGCAAAAGCTTGAGCGCACAGGCCACCATGACATCGTCCGAATTACAGATCATTCAAAAACTTGTGCGGGATATGCCCATCGGCGACAAGGTCGTGGATGCAATCCTCTCCCTCGTCCGGCGCGGACGCCCTGACGAACCAGGCGCACCAACTATCGTCCGCGACTATGTCGCATGGGCACCGGGACCACGGGCAGCGCAGGCTCTAATGCTAACCGTCCGGGCAAAGGCACTTATGGAGGGGCGCGAAGCCCCATCCGTTGATGACGCACTCGCTCTCGCCCTGCCCATCCTCAAACACCGGATGGCATTAAACTACAAAGCGCGAGGCAACGGGGTGACACTGACCGACGTAATCGGCGAACTGGGCAAAAACATATAACCAATTGCAATTACTCACTCTTTTGTCATCTTTTGACATAGATTATGTAATTTACTAATATACGCCAAAACAGGGAAATTTTGCGTTACGGGACTGACGATGTCTGAGTTTTTTGACACCAAAAAAACAATCCGCCAATTGCTCGGGCAGCAATTTATCGAGTCTGTCCTCCCCGAGAATCCGGGCAACATCCTGATTGAGTTCGACGGAAACACCTCGATTCCCACAATCGAAAACTTTACCAATGGCCTGTTTTCTTTTGATGCTTTTTATCTGGTCAAAGACGATACCAAAATTCGCGCTCAGGATTCCTTCCAAATTGCTTTCTATGAGCTTTTTTCAAACACCGCGCGTCCTGAATTCACCTCTATCTCAAAAACCCTGAAAACAACCGAAACATTTGGCGCGGACAAGATGCGGATGCTTTTGCAACTTGCCCGGATGACTCCGAGCGTCAAAGGCGTCTATTGCACAGGACAGGATAATTATTTTTTTGAGACCCCCCTTTACCTGCGCGATGGCATTACACCCAATGTCGCCCCGGTCGCGCCATAAAGGAATCCCGCCATGAACAACATACGCATTATGATGAATGGTATGCTGAAGAAAAAATTTACCGAAACCTCCTTTCCCCACGACATGGATTGCATGCTGGTTGAGTTCAAGGGGAATACCCCCGTTAAGGTCATCAAGACATTCATGGACGGCGCGGTTGAATTCAGCAACGAAGTCATGGTCAAAATCAAAACAGACGAATGGTCTATAGAACATATGGACATTGACGATCTTGACGAGGTCGAAGGCGAACCCTTCAGCATCATCCTCAAAAGTCTCTCCATAGACAATATTCCCCCTCATCTGCAAACGCAGCTTTTAAATAATATTGAAAATAGCCCCTGTATTATTCGCGCTTTTTATTACCCTTCCGATACCGATAACAACAAACCCATCCCCTTGCACCTGAAGGAAGGCTATTCCCTTATACATTCCTGATTTATCCTTCGGAGAAGTGCCAGTTCCCGCTTTCACCTGTGCTGCAGCTTTGTTATATTCGCCTTTCCCTGTAACAGGTAAATTTTAGCCGTGCTCACGCGAAAAAATCCCTTAGGCCTTTTGCTTCGGCGCAAGGCGGAAGATGCCGCCGCAAGCCTGCCCTCCCTAATACTGGCGGCGGAGCGCATCGCTGCGGCGGTTCTGCATGGCGACCACAGCCGCAGGCAATCTGGATCCGGCGAAAAATTCTGGCAGTTCCGCGAATATGCGCCGGGCGACAGGCCGCAAGACATCGACTGGCGGCAAAGCGGCAAAACCGACCGCGTTTTTATCCGCCAGCATGAATGGCAGACAAATCAAAATGCTGTTTTATGGTGCAGCCATTCGCCGGGCATGACATTTCACTCTGATAATACACTTCCGAAAAAGGCAGAAGCTGGAAATATTATCACCCTTGCGCTCGCTATCTTGCTGACCCATGCCGGAGAAAATGTGAGCGTCCTCGGAGCACGGCGCAAAGGACGATCAGAAGCCGCACTTCAAAATGTCGCGGAAAATCTAGTGCTCGGGAAAAACACCGAGACACTCCCTCAAGGAGGCCTAACCCGTAACAGCGCGCTTTTCCTGTGCGGGGATTTTCTCGATCCCCTAGAGACAATCGAAACAAATTTCAGGAGCCATGCGGCGCAAAGCGGCGGCGGATTTGTGATCCAAATTTTAGACCCGGCAGAAATTGACCTTCCCTATGATGGCCGCATTCTTTTTGAAGGAATGCAAGACAAAAGCCAGGAACTTCTCAGCAGCATCTCTCCCATCCGCGCCGAGTACCGCCTCCGGATTTCAGAGCATATCGATGGCGTAAAAAATATAAGCCGTTCCTGTGGCTGGCATTACGTATTACACCGAACCGATAAAGACATCAGCGACACAATGCTTGAAATCTGGACAACGCTCAGCCTCCACACACAGCGTGCGGGGACGCGCCAGCGATGATGGGGCTTATCAGCAATCTTTTATTTTTAAATCCGTATGTCCTCTGGGGGCTGGCGGCGTTGCCTGCGCTCTGGCTTTTACTTCGGATCACGCCGCCCGCGCCCCGGCGGATCGCCCTGCCGACCACGCGTTTTCTCGCGGGTCTTGTCCCTGAAAAGCAAACATCAAGCCATACGCCATGGTGGATTTTACTGCTGCGGATTCTCATCGCGGCTCTTGTCATTATTGCACTTGCCCGACCGGTCTATAATCCGGCGGATAACGGAAGCGGAAGCGGCGCGGTGCAGATTGTGATTGACAACAGCTGGCCAGCCGCTTCGGTCTGGGACACGGAAATCCGCGCCGCGCTGGATCTGACGGCGCAAGCCGGACGCGCCGGACGCGAACTCTACATCCTGACGACCGCGCCTCTTCCAGGTGAAAATAAACCGGCGACGCTTGGCCCCCTGTCCGCCGGACAAGCCGAAGCCGTTCTCAAGGGCATGGAGCCGCAAGCATGGCCGGCCGATTACGCGGCCTCTGCCGCGCTTGCATCGGACAAGGCCGGCGAAACAATCTGGTTTTCGCATGGGCTTGACGAAGGCTCCATTCACACGCTTGCGGACAAGCTTAAAAACCTGACCTATATCGCGCCACCGCCCGAGCAACTCCCCCTCCTCCTGATAAAAGACAAAAACGCCGATAGCCCCTTTCAATTCTCCGTTGTGGCTCCCCAATCCATTCCGCCAGGACGACCAGCAACAATTCAGG
This sequence comes from Alphaproteobacteria bacterium, assembly GCA_049653045.1. Taxonomy (GTDB): domain Bacteria; phylum Pseudomonadota; class Alphaproteobacteria; order Micavibrionales; family Micavibrionaceae; genus UBA7657. The sequence goes on along the minus strand of JBASFN010000159.1, from coordinate 4,735 downwards.
CTCTCTCGTCCAGTGGCGCACTCCTCGATCAGAAAAGCCTTTCCCTCGACCCATCGAATCTTCCGGCATCCATCACCTTTGACATTCCCGACACAATGCGCGGCGATGTTTCCCTGTTTCGACTCGGCGGGCACTCAGGCGCAGGCGGCATTTACCTTCTTGATGAAAGCACGCAGAAAAAAACCGTCGGTATCTTCGGGCCAAACGGTGAAGAAGAGTCCAAACCTTTTATTGAGGCGCGGTTTTATCTCAAACGCGCCTTAGATCCCTTTGCTGATTTTTTTCAAGGCAATATTCAGGATATTTTATCGCGCAACCCTTCCGTCATCATCCTGCCCGACATTGCGGCCATGACGCCGGATGATCTCGGCTCCCTTGAAACATGGGTAAAAAAGGGCGGACTACTCCTCAGATTTGCGGGGGCGAACATGGCAAAAAGCCGGAGCGAGCCATTTCTCACACCCGTTCCCTTGAGGCTGGGCGGGCGTTCGATGGATGGCGCCATGACATGGGAAACCCCGGCAAAACTCAAATCCTTTGACCCCGGCAGCCCCTTCTATGGCATTCATCTTTATGAAGATATACCGGTGCGCCAGCAAATTCTTGCCCAACCAACCGACGACATTGACGAAAAAACATGGGCACGGCTGGAGGATGGAACACCCCTTATTACCGCCGCGCCAATGGGCAAAGGATTACTGGTCATGGTTCATACCACCGCCGCGCCGGACTGGTCTGACCTACCACTTTCCGGTGTGTTCGTCGATATTCTGCGCCGGATTCTCAACATGTCCAGCAACCCACATGGGGCGCTGACGAAAACCGACGGTATGTTGCAACCATTGCGCGTTCTTGACGGATTTGGCGTACTGAAAAAACCATTCCCCGGTGTTGTGCCCGTGTCCGCCGTTGATCTTGACACAAAACCTCCCGGCTCCGATCATCCGCCCGGTCTTTATGGCCGCGATGGATTTCAAAAGGCCGTTAATATAGGGGATCACATCGGGCGATTAAAAACCCCGGCCTTTGACAACAACGTCACCGTTCGCACCTATGGGACGGAATATGAACGCGATCTTATGCCGCCACTACTTTATATGGCTTTAATGCTTTTACTCGCGGACTGGATTGTGATGAGCCTTTTAATCTCCGGATTTAAAAAATTATCGAGAGTTTCCGCTACGATAATAATTTTTTCTTTCATCGCACCGGCTTCGGCTCAAACGGCGAAAGACATGGAATATGCCGACGGGTTTTATCTTGCCTTCATCAAATCTGGCAATACCGCTATGGACGCGACGACACTCACCGCCCTTCAAAATCTAGGCGAAGCGTTGCGGTCGCGCACATCGATTGAACCTGCGGGCGTGGCGGCACTTGACCCTGAACAGGACGAACTTGTTTTCTTTCCCCTGATTTACTGGCCTGTTGGCGTCAACGAAACCCAATTTTCAGGCAAGGCCATAAAAAATATCCAGAATTACCTCGATCACGGCGGAACAATTTTATTCGACACACGCGACCGCAGTTATTCTTCCGGAACATTTGCGGGCACGCCGAATGTCAACGCCCTCAGGTCTTTAACGGTTTCCTTAAATATCCCGCCTCTCGAAGCCTTGCCCCGCGACCACGTTCTCAATCGATCTTTCTACCTCCTCAACCCAGGCAGATCGGGCGGCTACGATCCGGGAACGATCTGGGTGCAAAGCGCGGTGAGCGGACGCGACGGGGTTTCGCCTGTTTTGATCGGATCGCACGACTGGGCAGCGGCATGGGCGGCGGGGGCTTCGTCGTCGCGGTTTCAAGACATGGAATTTCGTTTCGGCATCAACCTCGTCATGTACGCCCTGACCGGAAATTACAAAGCCGATCAGGTTCACATCCCTTATATTTTAGAGCGGCTGGGGGAATAGATGGAAAAACTGGCCGTCACCGTTCATCTTGATCCGCTTCTGCCGATGTTCTGGTTCGGGCTGGTTGCGGGCGTAGCCGTAATGGCGCTGGCCTTTGCAGCATGGAAAAATCGCGGCTCTATTTTATTGCGCGGAATATTAACATCGGCCTTTATTATCGCCCTTCTGAATCCGTCCCTGATCGAAGAAAAGCGGGATGCCGTCAAAGACGTGGCCTTTGCCGTTGTCGATCTTTCGCCAAGCCAAAACCTTGGCACGCGGAGCGAACGCACAAAGGCCGCTTTAAACGCTTTAACCGAAGACGCAAAAAAACACCCCAATCTTGAATTGAGAATTATTGAATCGTCCGGCGATACGAATTTAAGCCGTGAAACACGCCTGTTTGACGATCTGGACAAGGCCGTTGCCGATGTCCCGATTTCCCGGCGGGCGGGCGCGATTTTCCTAACCGATGGACAAATCCACGACAGTCCGCAGACGGGCACACAATATGGCCCCATATCGGCCTGGCTAAGTGGAGAGAAAAATGAAAAAGATCGCCGGATTGTCATTACAACCGCGCCATCCTACGGGATCGTCGGCCAAACGGCCTCGGTAAAATACAAAATTGAAGATACAAACAATTTCGATACCAACTATGCCACCGTGACAATCAATCGCTACGGTCAGACACCAGAAGTTATCGCGGTTGAAACGGGTGTCGAGCAAACCGCAACTCTGGACATAGAACATGCCGGGCAAAATGTTTTTGAAATCAGTATCCAGGCAGAAGACAATGAACTAACCCCCCTGAACAACCGCGCCGCGTTGATCATCAACGGCGTGCGCGACCGGATGCGCGTGCTGCTTGTTTCCGGCCAACCCCATGCGGGCGGGCGAACATGGCGCGATTTATTAACCTCCGATCCCGGCGTTGATCTTGTCCATTTTACAATCCTGCGCGATCCGGAAAAAATTGACATGACGCCACCCAACGAAATGTCCCTGATTGCCTTTCCCTTTCACGAATTATTCGAGACAAAGCTTTACGATTTCGACCTGATAATTTTCGACCAGTATAAACTGAACCGAATCCTTCCCGATTATTATTTTGAAAATATCGTCAAATATGTGCAGCAAGGCGGCGCATTACTGGAGGCCAGCGGACCAAGCTTCGCCACAGAAGATTCCGTCTATAATACCGATCTCTCCTCTATTCTCCCCGCTGCCTCAACGGGCACGATCATCCGCAAGGCCTTCAAACCCGCCCTGACCGAGGACGGCCAGAAACATCCGGTCACAAGCGATCTCGAAGGGCCGGGGTCGGACCCAAAAAATCCACACTGGTCTCACTGGCTGCGGCAAGTGGTCGTCACACGCAAAAGCGGCGACATCCTGATGACCGGGGCGGATGGACATCCTCTCCTTATCCTCGACCGCGTGGGCAAGGGACGCGTCGCACAACTGGCCAGCGATCACATCTGGCTGTGGTCACGCGGGTACGGTGATGGCGGACCGCACGCGGAATTCCTCCGCCGCATCATCCACTGGGCGATGAAAGAACCGGAACTGGATGAAAAAGCGTTGAGCGCGGAAATTTACGGCGACCTCATCACCCTGCACAGCCGCAATCACAAAATGGAAAACAAAAATGTCAAAATGACAAAGCCGGACGGCACACAAGAAGACATCGCATTTGAAATCTCAACGGATGGAACCTTAAAAGCAAGCATCAAGACCGATCAACTCGGTATCTATGGATTCGAAGATTCAGAAGGACAAAAAACTTATATCGTCTCCGGCGATCTCAACCCGCCGGAACTCAGTGCCGTGGTCACAAGCGCAGACAAAATAGAACCCCTTGCCAAAGAAACGGGCGGCAGCATTCTTTGGATGAATGACACGCCCCGCCCCGCGCTTAAATTTTCATCGACGCCCCGTTATTTTGGCGGAAAAAATGATATTCCCTTACGCCGGAACAATGCCTTTGATGTAAGGGGCGTTGAGGAAAAACCCGTTCTTCCTCCCCCGGCTCTTGCCCTGTTCCTGTTGCTGATGGTCGCGTTCGTCTGGTGGCGCGAGGGACGGTCAGTTTAATAAGCCCCGTTCATCGCCACATGGATTTCCGCCTCTGGGGGCTGCTGTATCCCTTTAAGGCGCAAGCGGTATACATACACAGATTCCATCACCCTCTGCACATAGTTCCGAGTTTCATAGATCGGAATCATTTCGATCCAGTCCACCAGATCAACGCTGCCGTTCCTTGGGTCACCAAAAGTTCTCACCCACTTATCAACGCGCCCCGGGCCGGCATTATAGGCCGCAATCGCCATCGGATACGACCCGTCATACCGCTCCAGTAATTCCTGAAGATAGCGCGTCCCGAGGCGGATATTATAATCCGAATTCGTCAACCGCGCCGTGTTGTAAGGCATACCAATCTGCTTCGCCAGATTTTTTGCGGTGTTTGGCATCAACTGCATCAAACCGGTTGCACCAACGGGACTTTGCGCCGATGGATCAAACATACTTTCTTGCCGGATGATCGAATGAATGAGTGCCCACTCCACCGGAGCATTGCCGAGCCGCTCCGTTATTACCGGATAGGATTGCGCCGTCAGGAATAATCCCTTTGCCGTCGCGTCCTTGGCAATTTTTACGGCCGTATAATATTGCTTCAGGCTTGACGCCGTTTCCGCAGCAAAGCGATAGGCCTTCGGCGTTTCCTGTTTTTTGGCGAATTGCTCGAGGAAAAGACTCGACTCTTTTTTCATCCCGGCAACATGAAACAACCGAGCGGCGCGAATTAAATCATTCCGATTCATGGCCTCCTTGTCATGAGC
>JBASFN010000158.1:0-5139 GCA_049653045.1 Alphaproteobacteria bacterium | reverse complement strand
GGGTGTGGGGGAGAATTTTTTGCGTCAAATGCATCAACGCGGAAATCAGGGGAAAAAGCGCGACCCCGAAGATCACAGAGAATAAAAGAGATTTAAACGACGGCCACGCCTCGCTCAGCAACCCGAAAATCCCCCACTGAACAATTCCCATCGCCATACTCACAATCGCAAAGCCAATCCAGATCATCAGGAACGATTGCCCCATCAGAAATCGCCTCTGATCCGATAACGCCCACTGCACCAGCACAAACGCCAGCGCATTCAACCCCATCGGCAGCCCGACGATAATATCCATCAAAATCCCGGCGGCAAAAACCAGCCACGCGGGAATAAGGCTCGGCCTATAAATCGCCCAGTAATAAATCGCCATCAGGAAAAGCGGCGGGCGCACAGCCGCCGCCAATGGCGCACCGAACGACACCGTGCCCACAAAAAAAAGCAGCGCCATCAAGCCATAAGGAACCACAAGCCGAAGACTCGACTCGCCGCGTTCCGACCATGTTGAAAAATAACCCATGCCCCCTAATCTATCGGAAAACCGGGAAGGAGCAAGACTAGATCAAAGATGTTTATTCATTTAACATTTGGGGCACGACAGCCCTTTGCTCGGAGTTAGAAATTATGGCCTTAATCTCTTCCGGCTGCAGCTCTTTTCTTTCCAAGAGTGCCTCGGCGAGGGCAACGTATGCCTGCTCATGGTCTTTCAGAAACATCTCGGCATCTTTTTCGCAAGCTTTGGCAATCTCCGTTACTTCATCCTCGATTTCCTTAAGCTTTTCAGTTGTAAGAAATTGTCGATTCCATAAGGCGCGCGCACCATAAAAAATTTCCCCATAATTGATCGGCCCAATCTTTTCAGACATGCCATACTGTGAAACCATCGTACGAATGATTTGTAAAGCACGTTCAAGGTCATTAAACGCACCCTTACTGTAATCGCCGTCCGGGTTTAGGAATTTTTCGCCTGCTCTGCCGGCCATAAAAGTAACAACTTCATTGAGCAACGTTTTGCGAGTGGCTGACCTGAACTTTTCCGGATCTGCCATCGTAACGCGTCCCAAACTCCCATTTTCTTTAGGCTCAATGGATGCTTTACAAACATCTAACAAACCAGGCTTTAAAACCGCAACAAGAGCATGAGCAGCTTCATGATAAGCAATACTTTTATACTCCTCATGGTCTATAGAATCACGAAACCTTATAAATTCCTTTTCTTGCTCATGTGATTGTATCTGGGAACGCGCATAGAGAGTTGTTTGTAAAAGCAATAACTCTGGCGTAAAAGTCCTTACAAGATCAACAAATTTACCTGCAATGTTCTCCTCTATCCATATCTTTGCATCACTCCCCCGAAGCAGGGTAATAATATCCGCATCATCAGGTATATTAACATTAAATTTCTCACCCTTGGCATTTTTGGCAATACATTGAGTGTCACCAACAAACACCTCGGAATATTCCTTATTACCCGCTTTCGTTACAAACTCGCTGTAGGGTATTTCCATCCCGTTTGAAAATTTTTCCTGTATATCATTCAAAACATTGCCCTCCGCACGCTTATATAAAAAATAAGCGCCTGATGCAGCCGCAGCCGCATAGGACAAGGCAAGCTTGGAAGTTGCAAATTTCAAAAATTTTCTACGATCCATAATGCATGTTAATAAGGAAAATTATGCATTATGTCAACAAAAATAGCTTTTAGTGTTATGAAAAAATAATGGACAGGCGATTTGCGCTCGCATATATTCTGACAAACAAAGGGCGAAGGGCTTATGAATAGGGCTTTGGTAATCGACAATGAGTGGGATACGCAAAAATCCCTATACCAGAAAATAAAGGGTCTCAACGACAATGAAATCGTCGGTTTCAGCAATCCCGGCGATGCCATATCCTGGCTCAATTCCCTTGACCCTGACCAATTACCAACATTATACGTCTTCGATAGCGTGGGATCGATTGTCACGACATCCAATCTGATAACCGCAGATTATGACTTCGGAAAATATGCAGCAAAAAACATTGCCGCCCTGTTACAGGAAAGAGGCCTCGAACAGGGCAGGACTTTTATATTCAAGTCCGCAGACAAAAACCTCGCCTTACGTACCGCAGACTGGTTTCAAACCATGCACCCGGATTTTCCTTCGGGCACATTAACGCCAGGAAAAGATTATGCTTTTGGCATAGATGACGAACAATACATTCCGGTTGTCGTCCCGGGTATGGTGAAAGAATTTCTCAACAACGCCCGCAGAACGCACCCGATATTTATGTACGAAAAATTCCGGGATCAGATTGCGCCCATTCATGCGTCTTGGGAGACGCTTGATACAGTTGAAGGCAAAGAGTTATCGGATTTTTCTGAATTTTCCTTTGGTGCGGGAAAAGCCAAAAATGGATTGGCCCTATTTTCACTGGACGATCTGGAAACATTGCCGACCGATAAAAAAGCTGTCCTGTTTTGCGACCAAATCCCTGGCCGGATTTTTCAAAGCGCATCGAGATTATCGGCTATCGTGATGACGGGGCAAAGCGATATTCTCGGGCATCTTCGCATTTTACTTGCGCCCTATGATATTTCACTTCTCGTCGGGAGCAATGACAAAGAAAACATCATAGAAACGCTGACGCCATTTCAACCCGTGACACTCATCCCGCATGAAAAAAAGCTATACTTCGCCGATTTGAACATCATTTCGATAGATAATGCGATGCCGCGCCTCGTGCCGACCGCCCAGGAAATGAATTTATGCGCCGACAACGAGATTCGCCGTATCAGTGAAAAAATTCCACAATTTGAAATCAATGTCTCGTCTGCGGCGGATCTCAAACAATTAAACCACAGGCCACGCATCGGCATAACACGCACAGAGCATTTCTTCAGCCCCTTCATGGAACCGGAACAATGGGATCATGTTTCGGATTTCCTCATCGGGAAAGGCGCGGAGCTGCGCCGCACTTTTGCACGCGCCGGGGACAAACACGCCGACCTTCTCAAGAAAAAGCAGCAGTACAATGATTTGTACAAATCACCTTTGCCGTTTCCAAGCATCATTGGAGATTACGATTACGATGACACCGTCAGGCTGCCGGACATCCCGCCGGAAGAATTCTTTACAAACAAAGATGATCTGGATCGGTTTGAGAACCTGTACGGCAAAAATATCCGGGGCGTCCAGCTGGCAAAAAAAATTCCCGATATGTACGTCAATTTCCTGAGAGGGTTTATGGGATACGACCAATTTCAGGTGGAAGGCCCGCCCCAAATTCTTATCCCCGCCGTACAAACCGGGGAAGACATCGAATTTGTCAAAGACTGTATCCGCAAAGCCCTGCCGGACAATATGGTTCGCATGGTCAGCCTCGGGAGCATGATTGAAACTCTACAAGCCTGCGACAACATCGAGGATATTGCCTCCAAGGTCTCGTCCTTAAAAATCGGCAGCAACGACCTGACCGCCGAACTTCATAAGGCATCCAGAAGCAACAAAAACGACATCGGTCTTTTTACATCCCTGACGCCGGAAATCATCGAAACGATTAAATCGGTGGTGGATCGTGCGCGCCAAGTCAATCCCCATATTCATATTTGTCTTTGCGGCGAGGCCGCGACCAATCCGCAATCCCTGATGGCTTTACGCGATGCAGGCATTTGGTTCGATTCCTTCTCTGTGCCGCCGACATTCAAGGACTCAAACCTGTTGCCCTTGCTTTACAAGGATATGATCCTGGAAAATTTCTGCGGCCCGAAAAACAAAGCGGATGAAAATTTTTACATCGGACGATCGCCACAATAACGGCAAGACCTATCCCGGTAAAATAATTGACATAATAACTAAATTCTGGTGACTTACCCGGATGAAAAAGACATTCAATACATCAGGAACTGAGCCACTCAGCCTGTTGCGGAACACTGTGGGCTATGTGCCGGCGACAGAAAAAAACCCGGAAATCTGGTACATAGATGACAAATTCAGCGAACACATCGCTGCCATCACGCTTCTGACCTGCCACCTGATACGCCCAGAATTCCTGGCACAATTCAAACTGCGCGGCACTCCCCTTATCTGTGCATTTAAACCGAGCAAGGACAGCTTGAATATTAGGGACAATATTTTTCTAAATTACCCCGTCACGACCACACGCGAAAGCAACTCATTCGCCAAAAAACACGAACACGCAATTGGAACAAACGCATTTTCAGGAGCCTCGATAGAAATATATCAAACAACGAAAGCTAGTCAGAAAAAATCACTTCATCAATTCGCTCATTTGTTGTTAAGCAGGCTTGAAGAACTCAAAAATGAACCAGATGACACGGGCACAACTGATCCGACAAAAGACAAACCGAAAGATTTACCTCTTTTAAAGACCGCCGGAGAAACACTAAAACAAATTCAGGAAAATTCAGAAAAAAGAAAATGGCTGACCTTACAGGAAATTTTTGACGTTCTTGATGATCCGAAAGAACTGTTAAACCTTGCCAGAAAAATTGAAGAAGAAAGCTCATCCCTCAATCCTGGATTCATGGACATACCAAGACTATTGGGTCACGAAATAGGACATAATTTCAACATTGGCAAGCTCATGGAGATTTGTAACAAAAAAATGGATATATATGAATTGAATCAAAAAAATCTGAATGCCCCAGAAGTCATACTGATGCAATCCCCAGAATACTGGAAAAGAAAATTCTTTCGCTCCTATATTCTGGAACGCGAGATGAATTCAGCGTTGGAATCGAGCATAAAAGACTACGACTATTATCTTAACGACGAAGATGAAGCCATGGCCGAACTGACCGCCTGCGCGGTCGTAAACGACATCAACGTCAGAACCGGATTAAACCTCAAAACAAAAGGCCTTGATAAAATTCTACCGGAGTCATACGCCCATTTCGCTGGATCGCTATCGGATATGCACTTCCCAACCGCCAATGAACGCAAACGATGTAACCCACACCACGGCGCAAACGAAGAACGCCATGTTGGTCTGCCAGAAAAATTTTTGGATTTTTTAAATATGTAGAAAAACCCTACTCCAGCTCCCCGGCCGGACGTAAATTCGGGTCTTCGTTCACATCGACGACGCGCACATGAAGCAACCGATCAAAATCGGCGAAAAGCTTCACCCGATACACCC
>JBASFN010000157.1:0-10237 GCA_049653045.1 Alphaproteobacteria bacterium | reverse complement strand
GTGTCGCCTTGTTCGGCGCACTCGCCTTCGTCATCTCGCGGGGCATGCGAAGTGAAACGACCACCGGCATGTCCGAACGTCAAGCCGAACTCGCCGCCGTAGACATCATCTCTTACGGCCAGAGACTCGAACGCGCCGTCGGCATGCTGCAAAGAAACGGCACATCCGAAAACGACATCAGCTTCGACAACCCGATTGTTTCCGGCTACATCCACACCCCCGCCCAACCCGATACGCACAACATCTTCCACAGCGCCGGCGGCAAGGTAAACTGGCAAAGCCCCGCCTCCAACGTCAACGACGGCTCCCCCTGGCACTTCACAGGCCGCAGTTGCATCACCGGCCTCGGCACGGGCGGCGCGGGCTGCGGCCTCGACAGCGTCTCAAATGAAGAACTCATCGCCGTCCTTCCCAACATCAAAGCCTCAGTCTGTCAGACCATCGACAAGAAACTAGGAATCGCTGCAATCCCCGCCAATTCCGGCGGCGCGTATTCCGCAACAAAATTCACCGGAGCCTTCACCGACGGATCGGAAATCACACTCCCCACCGCCTATAACGCCGCCTGCTATTCCCAAGGCGGCGCCTATCATTTCTATTACGCCCTCCTCTCAAGATAACTTGATTTCCGGCCGAGGAAGCCTTACAAACAGGCAACCAAATTTTCGGAGGAAATAGCATGGCACTTTTCAAATTCCCCAATCTCCTGCCCAAAGAAGGAAAATTTGCCGTATTGATGGAAAACCTCGCCATTGAGGCCAGCGCCTGCGCCCATCACCTAAAAACATTCGTCGAATCCAAAACCGAAGCCGAAAAAGCCGCCGCCACACAAGCCATCCGCGACAGCCGCACAAAGGCAAAAATATTGGCTACAGATATGACAAAGGAACTCTGCCTAACCTTCGTCACTCCCTTCGACCGCGAAGACATTCAGGACATCTCGACCAACCTCTACAAAATCCCCAAAACCATCGAAAAAGTAAAACAGCGTATGTCCATGCACGGCGTCGCACTGGACAAGGGCGATTTCATCCGCCAGATCGACCTCATCGTCCTCGAAGCCAAAGCCATGGAGGACATGGTGCGCGACCTCACACGCGGCCAGAACAGCCAGCAAGTTCAAGACAAAGCCTCCCTCTTCTTCGACCTCGAACACAAGGGCGACGCCATCTTGAACGAACTCCTTGTATCCCTGTTTAAAAACAGCAACGACGCGGGCGACCTCATCATCCGCAAAGACATCTACGACATGCTGGAAAAAATCATCGACCGCTACCGCGATGCAGCCGGTATTGCGCTCCAGATGGTTTTGAAACACACATAAAAAATCAGGGAACCACCATGGATCCATCTCTTTTTGTCCTCCTGGCAGCAATCGTCGTGCTGACGCTGGCCTTTGACTTCATCAACGGCTTCCATGATGCCGCCAACGCCATCGCTACCGTGGTCTCAACGCGGGTAATGACACCGACCGCCGCAATCATCTACGGCGCGATACTGAATTTCATCGGAGCCTTAATGGGAACCGAGGTAGCCGCCACCATCGGCAAGGGTCTCGTCGATGCCACCTCCATCACCCTGCACACCGTCCTGTTCACCGTCATCGGCGCCATCATTTGGAATCTGTTTACATGGTACAAGGGACTACCGACCAGTTCCTCCCACGCCATCATCGGCTCGCTTCTTGGTGCATCATTCTTCTCCGGTAACGCAGGCAGCAATGCCATACACATGGACAAAGTCTTTGAAAAAGTCGTCATCCCGATGCTATCCTCCCCCGTCATGGGCGTTGCGCTCGGCTTCTCGATTATGACGGCTCTGACATGGATCGTCTGCCGCATGACCCCGTCAAAGGTCAATAAAATCTTCGGAAAACTGCAAATCCTTTCCGCCGGATTCATGGCTCTCAACCATGGCCGCAACGACGCGCAAAAATGCATGGGGATCATTGCCCTTGCCCTCGTCCTCGCCTACCCGCAGGAAGAATTCAGCGTCCCCCTTTGGGTCATCGCGTCCTGCGCTATCGCCATGGGTCTTGGCACAATGGCGGGCGGCTGGCGCATTATTCACACGATGGGCAGCAAAATGATACGCCTCCAACCCGCGCAAGGCTTCGCCGCCGAAACCTCCGCCTCGCTGATCCTCGCGGCGACGGCACATTTCGGCATCCCGGTCAGCACCACCCACGTCATCTCAACCTCGATCATCGGCGCGGGAACTTCCAAACGCTTCTCCGCCGTACGCTGGGGCATAGTCGGAACAATCGTCTGGGCATGGATTTTAACCATCCCCCTGACCTTCGCCCTGTCCGGCGGCCTGATGTGGATATACGAAACCCTGCGCTAACCGAGGCTATACCAAGTCGAGCGCGCCTGCCCATAGCGGCGTAGATACCCGCCATCGACCAACTCACCAAGCCGCAGCTTAATCGTCGAACGCCGCCCGCGTGTAAATTTCACAATCTGGCTCATCTGCAATCTCTGGTGATCGTCGAACAGCTTTAAAATCTTCCCGGACAAAGTCGGCAAATGCGCCATATCTTTTTCGCGTGAGAAAATCCGCCCCTCCAGACCATCTTTTTGATTTTTCAAGATCTGAAAAAAACACCGCATCCAGAGACTCCAATCCGGACTCCCAGCCTCCAGCGAATCCTGATTATGCCGAAGGGCACGCAAAACCATTCCCCCGCCATCAAACACAATTTTATCAATCGGCTGAAACGGCGCATACCCATACCCCGATTTCAACATCAACAACAAAACAAGAAAACACGCGGTTTTCAGATTGCTCTCCTCAAACGGCCCGATCTGAAGAAAAACCCCCATAAACCCGGCAATGGTAATCAGCGGATGCTGCTTGTCATCAACCAACGCCTTATTGACCCACTCGACTAACTTCGCCATCAGTTTTTCGATCTGTTCAGGCGCGGCCGTTTCAATCTCGCCCGCCCCGGCGATCTCCATCGGTTTAGGGGCAAGACGATAAGGACTCATCCCCTTATCCCCGGTCTGAAGGCTGTGAAGAATACGGATCATGTTGGTGGTAATCGCCTGATCCTGAAGCGGACCTAAAATCTTGCGGAATTCCGCGCCGTGCCCGGCCACATCGCCCAGCATATTCAACCCCGACGTATGCCGCTCCAACGCCCGCCACAATCCTTTGAATTCATCAACCTCGCAGGCACTGCGAAGCGTTTCAGGCGTAATCCGGATCGAGTCCATCCCAAGCATTGGCCGATAATAGCCAAAAATTTTACTCGGTCAACCCCACCCCTTCGTCATGCCCGCGCAGGCGGGCATCCAGCACAAAAAACGCGCAGCTTTGCTGCGCCCCTCATTACATTCTCTCCGGAATCTCAATCCCCAGCAGCGACAAAACCAACTCCAACTGCTGAAACGTCATGGCACACAGCGCAAGGCGGCTGGCACGCAAAGCCGCATCGTGTTCCGACAAAATATGACACGCCCCGTAAAAGCTGCTAAACGCCTGCGCCAACGTGAACGCATAATCGCACAGCACATGCGGCGCACAATCCCTAAGTGCCTGCGAAAAATAATCCGAAAACTGCGTCAGCAACAACGCCAGTGAACGATCCGCATCTTGAATGAGAATCTCCGAACCATTCTGATATTCCGAGATTCCAAGATTCTGAGATTCCGCCTTCCCAAGCAGCGACTTAATCCGCACCGCCTGATACAGCAAATACGGCCCCGTCTTGCCTTCAAACGCCGTCATACGATCAATATCAAACACATAATCGGCAACGCGGTTGTTCTGGAGGTCGGCAAATTTTATCGCCGCAATCGCCACCTTCTTTGCAATATCCGCCCGCTCCGCCGCGCTTGCATCCTGCGCTAATTCGGCCTCCGCGATCCGCGCCGTGGCTTTATCCACGCCCATCTGAATCAAATCTTCCAGCTTCATCACGCCGCCAGTGCGGGTTTTAAACGGTTTTCCGTCCGTCCCGTTCATCGTGCCAAACCCGGCATGAATCAACTCTACGCCCTCCGGCGCGATGCCGGATTTTTTCGCGGCGCGGAACACTTGCTCGAAATGCAATCCCTGACGCTGATCGACGACGTAAATAATTTTCGTTGGTTTATTTTCCTCGACGCGCTCGACAATCGTCGCCAAATCGGTCGTGCCATACATCACCGCCCCGTCGCGCTTATAAAGAATAAGCGGCGGCACTTCTTTTTTATCACTGTCCAGCGCAACATTCACAACAACCGCGCCATCGCTTTCAACAGCCAACCCTTGTTTCTTCAACGCCGCCACCATCGGCGCAATCCGGTCATGGACGCTGGCTTCACCCTTCCACAGGTCGAAATGCACGCCCAGCGCATCAAAATTCTTTTTCATCCCGGCGATGGAAACATCAATAAAATTCTTCCACACGGCGCGGTAAACAGGGTCGCCGTCTTGCAATTTCACGGTCGCCGCCCGCGCCAATTCCGCCCGCGCTTCGTCCGCCTTACAGGCATTCGAGGCCGCCGGATAGATTTCCTCCAGCTCTTCCATCGTTACGGGGGCGTTCAACCGCCCGCGCAATTCCAGCTCGGAAATGATCTGCCCCATCGGCGTGCCCCAATCGCCCATATGAACATCGCCAATCGCCTTATATCCGGCGAACAGAAACATCCGGCGCAACGCATCGCCGATAATAGAACTCCGCAAATGCCCGACATGCATGGGTTTGGCGATATTCGGCCCGCCGTAATCAAGGACAATCGTTTCCGGTTTCGCCTCGGCAACACCAAACCGTGCGCCCAAATCCGCCACATGCCCGGCCAAAAATTCATCTGTCACGTTCAGGTTAATAAACCCCGGTCCTGCAATCTCGATTTTGGAGAAAATATCATTCCCGGAAAGAGTCTGAACAACCGCCTCCGCCACCTCCCTCGGTTTTTTCCCTAAAATCTTCGCCCCGGCCATCGCGCCATTACATTGAAACTGCGCGAGGTCAGGCCGATCCGAAACCCGCACCAGCCCCAATTCCGGCGGCAGCCCTTGCGCCGCGAACGCCGCGCCCATGATTTCCGTTAATTTCTGTGCCAGTGAAGCCATATCCACCCCTTTTCCAAGGCCGGACTATAGGAAAATCCCGAACAAAAATACAGCCCCCCAATTAAGGCTGCGGATCGTAACCCGGAGCGGGGCGCAAAAAAGGATAATACTCATCCTCGAAATATTTCTCAAAAAACTCACCAAGGCGCATATCGCAGACAACATCAAGCCTGTTTGGCAAGCTACCGCAGGTATAAATTGCATCGTCTAGCAAAAAAACGCCGCTTTTCATGCAGTCAAAAACAACTTTACCTTCAGGATTAACAAGAAAGGAATGCGCCACCGTCCCGCTTTCCCCGTCACCGACTAGCACAAAACGACAGTCGGGATTCAATGTTTCAATATTTTTGGCAGCAAACGATGCCGTCTCCGCATGACAACAACTTCTAAATCGATCCTCGTGTTTGATCCCTGTCAGAACAGCACCAACCGTCAACGCCATCCGGTACAATCTGTCTTTCACCGTGTAATATTCAATCTCCACGACCCTTCCCCCATTCAGTCCAAGAGGGACAAACGCCCCCTTAACCCGAAAATACTACCCCAAATCACCGATTTTTGCAAATATGTAAACAAAACCGCCCACCCTCGTCATCACAATTAAAATTCAGACATTGTCATCCTGAGCGCAGCGAAGGATCCCGTCGGGATGTTTCGCTGCGCTCAACATGACATCGTATATTTCTTAATTGGAATCCCTGTATTTTACGCAAGCCGATAAATGGATCCCCGCCTACGCGGGGATGACAGGGGGAAGAAGCGGTAAAAACTCT
The DNA here is from genome assembly GCA_049653045.1 of Alphaproteobacteria bacterium. Lineage (GTDB taxonomy): Bacteria > Pseudomonadota > Alphaproteobacteria > Micavibrionales > Micavibrionaceae > UBA7657. Next base: position 4,397 of record JBASFN010000157.1, on the reverse strand, counting down.
GTGCCTCTGCGGTAAAAATAAAAAACCTCTGCGCCCTTCGCGCGTACTTTCGCGCCCTTGGCGTGAACCTACAAAAAATTCCTTGTTTGCAGGTCTTTAGAAAAGCTGTGAGTTTTGACCGACCCTACGCATCCACATTCCGCACCTTCAGCGCGTTATCCTGAATAAACGCCCGCCGTGGCTCCACCACATCGCCCATGAGGGTCGAGAAAATATCGTCGGCTTTTTGAGCGTCCTCAACCCGGACTTTCAGCAAAGTCCGCACATTGGGGTCCAGCGTCGTTTCCCAGAGCTGCTCCGGGTTCATTTCCCCGAGACCTTTGTACCGTTGGATGGCGAGGCCTTTACGCCCGTATTCCAGTACGCCGTCATACAGCGCGGCGGGGCCATTGGCCTTCACGATCACCTTATCCCCCTGCCGAAGCTCAACCGGACCGGGGAAAATCTCCTGCAACCACTCGACCGCCGCATGAAGCCGCCGCGCATCGGGCGAACGCACCCGGTCAGGCGATAATTTTACCTTATCCTTCACACCGCGCAAACTGCGCTCAAACACATAGCCGAGCGCGGGCTTGAACGCCCCCGTCCAGCTTTTTTCATTTTTACCGGCAATCGCGTTCAGCCGCTCCGCCGCCCGCCGCGCATATTCCGCGCCCAAGGCTTCATCCTCAAACACCCGGTCATCAAACGCACCCGCAATCGCGGCCTGCTCCACGACCCGGCGATTCCCCGCCTTCTGCGTCAGCGAATTGATCGAACTCCGGATTTTCCGCGCATTCAGCAAAATCTCGCGCATATCATTCCCCTTGCGCGTCTGCCCCTTGCCATCAACAACGACCAGATCAGACAACGACTGCTCCAACAGGAAATCATCCAACGCCCGCTCGTCCTTCAAATACAATTCACCCGCATTCCCGCGCTTCACCTTAAAGAGAGGCGGCTGCGCGATATACAAATACCCGCGCTCAATCACGCTCGGCATATACCGGAAGAAAAACGTCAAAAGAAGCGTACGAATATGCGACCCGTCCACGTCGGCATCGGTCATAATAATGACTTTGTGATAGCGGATTTTTTCGATGTTGAATTCATCCGGGCCGATAGAGGTTCCGAGCGCGGTAATCAAAGTCCCCACCTGCTCCGATGAAATCATCTTGTCAAACCGCGCCCGCTCCACGTTCAGGATTTTCCCGCGCAACGGCAAAATCGCCTGATTATAGCGCGACCGCGCCTGCTTGGCCGAACCACCCGCCGAGTCTCCCTCAACGATAAACATTTCCGACTCCGCCGGGTCTTTCGACTGACAATCGGCGAGTTTTCCGGGGAGAGACGACACATCCATCACGCCCTTGCGCCGCGTCAGGTCACGCGCCTTCCGCGCCGCCTCCCGCGCCAACGCCGCCTCGGAGATTTTCCCGACGATAATTTTTGCTTCCGCCGGATGCTCCTCCAGCCACGTACTCAAATGCTCGGCAATCGCGCCCTCAACCACAGGCCGCACTTCCGACGACACCAATTTATCTTTCGTCTGCGAGGAAAATTTTGGATCGGGAACCTTCACCGATAAAACGCAGGTCAATCCCTCGCGCATATCCTCGCCCGTCAGCTTTATTTTTTCCTTCTTCATAAAGCCTTTTTCTTCGGCGTATTTCGTCATCACCCGCGTCAACGCGCCGCGAAATCCGGCTAAGTGAGTCCCCCCGTCCCTCTGCGGAATGTTATTAGTAAAACAGAGCATCGTCTCATGGTACGCGTCCGTCCACTCCAGAGCGGCCTCCACCGTAATTCCGCCATCCTCGGCCTTCAGGGAAATCGGTTTAATAAGGGGCTTCTTGGCGCGATCTAACCACTCGACGAAACTTTCAATCCCGCCCTCATAATGCAGGTGGGTTTTCTTCTGCTCGCCTTCGTTGTCACCGCGAAAATCCGTCAGGTAAATATTGACCCCGGAATTAAGAAACGCCAACTCGCGCAGACGCCCCTCCAGCGTCCCATAATCGAATTCCGTCATCGTAAACGTGGCTGCAGAGGGCAAAAACGTCACCTCCGTCCCGTTCCGCTCATCCTTTTCAAGATCGCGGAGAGACTTCAGCGGCGCCTCGGCATCACCATGCCGGAATCGCATCCCCCATTCCTTACCCTGCCGCCGGATTTTTAAATCCAAAGTCTCAGACAGCGCGTTCACCACCGACACGCCCACGCCATGCAGACCGCCGGAAACCTTATAGGAATTCTGGTCAAACTTTCCGCCCGCATGGAGCTGCGTCATAATCACCTCGGCGGCGGAAACTTTTTCCTCCGGGTGCAGATCAACCGGAATCCCCCGGCCATTGTCCTTAACCGTCACCGATCCATCGGCATTCAGCATCACATCAATCCGGTCGCAATGCCCGGCCAAACTTTCGTCGATGGCATTATCCACCACCTCATACACCATATGGTGCAACCCCGAGCCATCATCGGTATCCCCGATATACATACCGGGACGCTTGCGCACAGCATCCAGCCCCTTCAGGACTTTAATCGAATCCGCGCCATATTCATTGGCCGCCTCTTGGCTTGTTTTTTTCTCGGGCGTCGTCATTTTTTCTGCACTCATTTCAGCCATTTTTGCCATATCGGTTAGGTTACTAAAACCATTGATTCTACTGATTTTTCAGTATGGAATCTTATAGCACGCCGAAACACCCGAAACCTAGGGAAAAACGCCGATTTTTCACCGTTTTTTTGCCTTAATTTTCCTATTTCCCTCCGCCCAGTTTCCGGCTAGAAATACCCCCATGACCCCAGCCCTTCAAACCCTCATCCGCCGCCATTATATCGACCTCCAGGGCTACGTCTCGGCGGGGATGGAGGCCGGCAAGGACGAAACCCGGATATTCCTGAACGCGAACGAAAACCCGTTTGAACTCCCCGGCCTTGAAAAATACAACCGCTACCCCGAGCCGCAGCCGCCAAAATTGCTGGCGGGGTATGCCGCCCTTTACGGCGTAAATCCGGACAACATCGTGATGACACGCGGCGCGGACGAAGCCATCGCCATCCTCATCCGCCTGTTCTGCGAGCCGTACAAGGACGCGATTATCACCATGCCCCCCGGCTTCGCCATGTACGACGTGGGCGCAAAATCTATCCCGGCGGACATCATCGAAATCCCCTTGGTGAAAAACAACGGCACGTTTGAACTGGACACCGCCGCCATCATCCGCGCCTCGGCACGGGCAAAACTCATCTTCCTCTGCTCGCCCAACAACCCGACGGCGACAGGATTCCCGCACAATGAAATCCAAAAAATCTGCCGGGAGGTCGAAGGCAACAGCGTGGTTATTCTCGATGAAACCTACGCCGAATTTTCAAAGGCGGGGAGCATGGCAAACAGCCTCAAGGATCACCCCAACCTTATCATCCTGCGCACCCTATCGAAATCCTACGCGTTGGCGGGTCAACGCATGGGCACAATCCTCTGCCACGACACGGACTTCATAAAATTCATGCGTGGCAAATGCCTTGACGCCTACCCCCTCCCCCGCGCCAGCGTCAACGCCGCCCTGCGCGTGATGGAACCGGCCATTCAAAAAATCGCGCAAGGAAACATCCAAAAACTCCTCGCGGAAAAAGACTATCTTGTCGATGGATTTACAAAAAGCCCGATGGTGCGCCACATCTATCCCTCGGACGCTAATTTTTTTCTGGTTGAAATGGACAGGGCAAAGGAATTTTGCGACTTCTGCGCAGCGAACAAAATCATTCTCCGCGACTTTTCCTCAAAGCCCGCTACGAAAGACTGCCTGCGAATTTCCGCCGGAACACGGGAACAAAACGACGCGCTGCTAATACTGCTTGAAAAATTTCAATAACCCCCCTACCGTCATTCCCGCGAAGGCGGGAATCCATCCACCCGCCTTCACAAAATAAAAACATTTGAAATCGTTCTATCCATGGATTCCCGCCGTCGCGGGAATGACGGAAAATGTTGAAATTTCTTTTATCCGCGCCGCCTCAACCCTGAAAAACTGCCCCACGCCTCGCACCCCCTCAAACAAACTCTCCTCCGTGCCCGTCATCCACACCTGCCCCTTGAGTGCACCCAAAATATCATAGAGTGCTGCACGCCGCCCCTCATCCAGATGCGCCGCCACCTCATCGAGCAGCAAAATCGGCGGGCTTCCCCGCTCCGCCGCTATAAGGCGCGCATGAGCAAGAATAATCCCGATGAGCAAAGCCTTCTGCTCCCCGGTCGAGCATTGATCCGCCGCCATGTCCTTGGTCGCATACACAACTTTCAGGTCGCTTTTGTGCGGGCCCGTCGCCGCGCCGCCCGTCACCGCATCCCGCGCACGGCTGGCCGCGAGTTGATATTTAAACATGTCCTCAACCTCAACCGCCGGGCTGGACTC
>JBASFN010000156.1:0-2918 GCA_049653045.1 Alphaproteobacteria bacterium | reverse complement strand
AATATACGGAAGGAACAGGGTACTTTAAAATTATGGACTATATAATATCATATTTTAGTTTCTGGCACAGCCATATTATGGACGCGGATCGCCTGCCGAAAGCCTTGCTGGCTGTGGCTTTGGCCGCAATTCTTGGTGTGGTTACAGGGCCGCTTGCGGCGAATTTCAACCCGTTTTTCTGGCTGATCTTCGACAAAATTTTTGGGCGGGCAGGCGACAAGATGAATCGCGTGCATCGTCCGGAAAACGATCTCGCCTTGCGCGGTTTAGTGCTCACGCTGCTGGCCTTGGGCTTCGCGTTTTTCGTCGGTAAATTTTACGAACGGATGGTTGTGCTGTCTCCGGCCTATGGCGCGGTGGAAGTCATTTTGCTCTCAACTCTCATCACGGGCGGCAGTATCTGGTATTCCCTCTTACAGCTTTATTTTGCCCTTGAAAAAAAGCAACCTGTGGCGGGAGCCTTTCTTGCGATTTCCCGGTCTACCCGCCTCAATCTCAATGCGATGGATGATTACGGTACGGTGCGCGTCGGCATGGGCTATACGGCGCGGATATTCGATAAGGGGCTGGTTTCTCCTGTATTCTGGTATCTGATCGGCGGATTGCCTGTAGCGGTTATTTATTCGGTTCTGGCAGCACTGGCATGGCGGTTCGGTAAGGATGGATTCTCCAAGGGATTCGGAAATGTCCCGGTACAACTAGAAAAATTGATGGGCATGATTCCCTCAATTTTGGCAGCCTTCATTATTACAACGGCGGGCGGGATCACGCCTACGGCTAGACTGCACAAGGGCGTTGCCGCATGGTTTGGCCATAAAAACCGCGCTCCCTATGAGCAGGGAGGCTATCCGCTTTCCGCGCTTGCTTGGTTACTCAATGTCAGTCTGGGCGGAGCCGGGCAGGATTTATCGGGGAGTGCCCTCAAAGGTGAATGGGTGGGGCCTGATGGCGCCAGTGCGAAAATCGACCACAACCACCTGAAAAGGGCGATTTATATACATTTTGCCTCGGTTATCCTGTTCATGGCGGCTCTCTGCGGGGCATATTTATGGTCGAGGCTATAAATGCTTGACTTTAGGGGGCGGTTTCCCTTATTTTCAGCCCGGATTTAACAAAAATAAGGATTTTGGCCATGAGCCGTCGTTGCATGATTACCGGAAAAGGCGTTTTGACAGGAAACAATGTTTCCCACGCCGAGAACAGAACTCGCCGCCGTTGGTTGCCGAACGTAAAAGATACGGGGCTTTATAGCGAAACGCTGAAACGCTGGATTCGCGTTCGTATCAGCACGAACGGTCTTCGCACGATTGAGCACAAGGGCGGCTTGGATGCTTACCTTGCCAACACGGCAAAGACAAAGCTTGATCCTTCTCTCCGCCGCCTCAAAGGTCAGGTTGAGAAGATTTTGGCAACGAAGAAAGTTTGATAAGCCATCGTCACTCCCGCGAAGGCGGGAGTCCATGGATAGATCAGACGCTATTTTCTAAATTTTGAGAAAATGGGACGATGGATTCCCGCCTTCGCGGGAATGACGATTGTGGATGTTTCATGCTCTCTTACCCCAACTTTAATTTTGAAATCCTGCATCGGGATGAAAAAACCTCCGCACGCATCGGGCGTTTGAGCACGCCGCATGGCTCCATCGAAACCCCTAATTATATTTTTTGCGGTACGAAAGCGGCCATCAAGGGGCTGTCTCCCGCGCAGGTTAAAGAAGCAAAGACCGATATTATTCTTGCCAATACTTATCACCTGATGCTCCAGCCGGGGGCGGACCTTGTTGAAAAAATGGGTGGGCTTCACAAGTTCATGCAATGGGACGGGCCGATGCTGACCGACAGCGGCGGGTTTCAGGTGTTTTCCATGGGGCACGGCTACGCCGCCAACGAAATTAAGGGCAAGCGGCAGGTGCATGAAAACAAGAGCCTTTTAGACATCACCGAGGAGGGGACGGTGTTTCGTTCCTATGTCGATGGGCAGAAAATAAAACTGACACCGGAAAGCTCGATGGAGATTCAGAGGAAGCTCGGCGCGGATTTACTCATGCAGTTCGATGAATGCACGCCCTATCATGTAACAAAAGAATACACGGCGCGCTCGATGGAAATGAGTATGCGTTGGGGCGATCGTTGCCTGAAATCCTTTGCTGAAAAACATAACGGGGCGCAGGCCTTGTATGGAATTGTTCAGGGCGGGGTGCATGAAGATTTGCGCCGGGTGAGCGCGCAATATACCGCCGACCGGGATTTTTTTGGCACAGCCATCGGCGGGTGCTTGGGCGGAACGGATGAAGAAATGCATACGGTTGTTGCGGCCAGTATGCCGCACGTTAATCCATCGCGCCCCGTTCATTTTTTGGGGATCGGCCGCATGCGCGATGTGTTCCGGTTTGTGCGTCTTGGTATCGATACATTCGATTGCGTTATCCCGACGCGCCTTGCCCGTCACGGCACGGCCTTTTTGAAGGGGGCAAAGGGCGAGACTATTAACCTGATGAATGCGAAATACAGAAACGATCCAACGCCGCTCGATCCGGAGAATGATATTCCCGCCTCACGGGATTTTTCCAAGGCCTATATCCACCATTTGCTGAAGGCTGGAGAATTGCTCGCCCCCCAATTACTGGCGCAACACAATGTGGCTACCTTCAATCGCTTGATGCGGGAGGTTCGTTCCTCTATTAAAGCCGGGACGCTGGATAGCCTCGAAAAAGACTGGATTTGCCTGTGATTTCCTCTATTTACGTAGCAAATTAACCATTTTACCACCATTACCGTGTATTTTATGAGTGTTGAATCATTCCAACCGGAAAACCCGTACACATGCCTGAAATTCGCAACCATTTTGATTTTTTGAATACCGTCCTCGACGATTACAACGGCTGGTTTTCGTTGTTGCTTGAGTGCCTGTTTTATCCG
>JBASFN010000155.1:0-4259 GCA_049653045.1 Alphaproteobacteria bacterium | reverse complement strand
AACAGTTGGCTTTTCACGCGGGTGTATCGCAGGCAAAGATTTTGCTCCTTGTATTGCAGCTTCTTTATTGAAAAATTGGGGCATAGCTAATTTTTGTTCACCACTATTTATGTTTTCATAAACGATGAGGCAGGTTTCTCCTGAGGCGGGCGACCCGCGTTGAACCATTTCTGCAAATTTTTTCGCTGCCACATCTCTTAAAGGCTTCTCCGCCATTACTCTTTTTATATGCTCTGCATATTCTTTCTCAGTGATAAGTTCAGAGTTCAAATCACCCGCGACACTCGGCGCCACACTGGCCACTAACATTGCTCCGGCTGCTAAAAATTGCTGCCAGATGGGTGTTGTATTTGATGCGCCGCTCATGAATGTCTCACATTAAAAATATGTCGGTCGAGGTTGAAGCTAACATAAAAAGTGCATTTTTTAAAATGGGTTATTAGTTGCAAAGTTCACTCGGTTGGAGCGGCTGTTATGATTAATTCTTGCCTTCGGGGTTCGCTCTGCCGTACTCGTAAAAATGGGCAGCCCGTGGGGGTCGGCCCGTTTTCAAGAATTAAAGTGGTCGGTCACGAACTGTAATACATATCGAATTCAATGGGGTGCGGGGCTGTACGGAAACGGTCCCATTCTTCCTGTTTGAGCGCAATATAGCCGTCGATCATGTCCTTGGTGAATACCTCTCCCGCCAGCAGGAATTTATAATCGGCCTTGAGCGCCGTCATGGCTTCCTCAAGCGACCCGCAAACGGTCGGAATTTTGACCAATTCCGCCGCCGGCAGTTCGTAGAGGTTCGCATCCATCGGGTCGCCCGGGTGGATTTTATTTTTAATGCCGTCTAGACCAGCCATCAGCAAAGCGGCCGTAAATGTGCCTGACAGCGCACCAAAAATGGTACAGTATGAACCGGCACAGGGAGAGCCATGCAACTCAAGCGCGTCATAGCCCGGTTTTATTTGACAGGAACCGGCGTAAATTCTGTGCGTGACTGGCTGATGCGGTTCCCCGTCCCTGATCGTCAACAGATCGGGCACGATATCCGCGCCGTGGAATTCGGGTGGCCGGTTGGTATGCCCTTGTGTCGATCCTTGGGCGCTGGGTTATATGGGAAGTACGATCGACATTGCCCAGCCGCCGCATTGCGCGGGTGCTGTTCTGTGTCGGCGGCGGTGAGCTGGTCTTGCTGCATGGTTTTATCAAGAAGACGCAGAAAACACCGGCAGGGGATTTACAAGTAGCGATGAAACGCATGAAAGCGGTGCAATCATGACGAAGCGCAAAAATCCCCATATCGGAGGCCGGTTCGAGGACTGGTTGAAAGACGAAGGGATGTACGAAGAGGCGACCAGCGCCGCCATCAAGAAAGTGGTGGCGTGGCAAATTCAGCAGGCGATGCAAGAGCAAAACCTGACGCGGACGGAAATGGCGCGGCGTATGGACACGAGCCGGGTACAGCTCAACCGCTTGCTCGATCCCAAAAACGACGGCGTGACGCTCGCCACCTTGAGCCGCGCGGCGGCAATAGTGGGCCGTCGTCTCCGTCTGGAACTGGTGTAACCCAGAGGCCGGTTGCCGCACGGCGACCATGTCGCAACCGGCCTGGAATAGCGGTGGCTTTTGTCAGGTCATCCGATATGACCCGACCAAAGCAGCAATGTTTCATAAATGGTAGGTCCGTGCCACGAGCTCGTTATTTTTTTGTGTTCAGAATCGACTTTGATATAAAATCCAATCCGATAAGAAATGCTGAATATTATTTCCTCAACAATTTCGTTCTGGACGCTTGCATTAAAATGGATTTTAATGTGCGGGAAATCATTTTGCATAAGGAGCCCTCACAATGAAATGCGCTGAAAAAACCGCTTCGATTGTGGCTGCCTTCGCTCTGGCAGCAGCAGCCTTCGTCACGCCGGTGCAGGCGGAAGAACAAGGGTTTTGGGGTAAAACATTCGATAAAGTAAAGTCTGACATGCAACAGAACCTTGATAACCGCAAGCAAGCAGGAGGTATGGAGGGGGCCATAACACGTGGAACGCAAAGCGCAATCAATGCGGTCGGCGATAAAACCTCCGAAATCACCGGCGTGCCCACTGCGGCCAGTCAGATACCGAAGTACCAAGGCCTTTCTTTCAGCCGTGAACAACTGGTCTGTTATAATCAGATTGACGGCAAACCGGATCCGAAAGAGCACCCGCAATATTATAGAGATTTTGTTCAGGCACGGGTGGCCGGACCGCGCGACACCACGCCTTTTCGTACTAACGAGAGAGCATTCGATACCCCTGGCAGGGGCGGCAAGACCGACGCAACGGCATTTGCAGCCGAATTAACTAATACCATGCTGTCGAATTGCGCAGAAGAAGTCGCGGCTGGGAGAATGCACCCCATCGGCGCGCCAAATTATACCTCCGGCAAGCCCGATCAGTTAGTCCGTTTATCTCATTTCCAGATATGTCATGGCGAGCCTGCGGAGGATTGGAAAGAAACCAAAGACACGTTGGTCTCGCCAAGGGGTATAAATGAAGCGATTAAATACGGCCCGGGTCCTATCATGCGCTGTAACGAGGAATTAGACATTTATAAGCCCGTGAAGCTGGGCGATAATCCTCTGGATCCTGAGGGGAAGTTTATTCCCATAAGCGCAAAACTCGCAGCGGCGGAAACCATTAAAATCCGCGCACAGTTGGATCAGATGAGGGCTGATTATGAGAAAAACAAAAGTGCGCCCACCGCCCCCAGAAAAGGTGGCTACGGCAATGCCTACGCCCCGTAACTACTGTATCATTTTAGTATCCCGGAAATCATTTTGCATAAGGAGCCCTCACAATGAAATGCGCTGAAAAAACCGCTTCGATTGTGGCTGCCTTCGCTCTGGCGGCAACAGCCTTTACTACGCCCATGCCGGCACAGGCGGAAGGATTTTTCGATGATCTAAAAGCGGGCGTGAAACAGGGCCTTGAGAGACGCGGTAATCAAGGCGGAATGGAGGGGGCCATCGCAGGCGGGTTGAACGCTGCAACCAAATCGGCCGGCGATAAAACCACCGAACTCACCGGTGTGAAGTCGGCGGCTCAACCGATACCGACATGGGTAGGAAGGACCGTTACCGGTGAAACGAGGGTCTGTTATACGCAGGACCCGAATGAAAAGCCTCAGTATTTTGGTAATGCCATGGATGCGAGTTTCGAGGCCAACAGTGGCGGGGAAGCCGGCGCAAGGCGGAGCAACACGCGTAGAGCGTTCGCTGGCACTCCCGGTAATGGAGGTTTTGGCGATGCGATATCGACGGCAGCTGATATAGCCCAAACAATTGCCACGACTTGTGGTGCCGAACGAGCTGCGGGACGCATGCAACCTTACGGACCGCCGAAATATGGCTCCGCTATCACGGGGCGTGATAGATTAGTCCACGTATCCGCCCACAATAAATGTAGCGGTGAGCCTGCGGATGATTGGAATGAAACCCGCGACAGGATGGTCATGCCGAGGGGTATGGGTGAGCTGGATAAATATGGCCCGTATCCGATAATGCGCTGTAATCAGACTACTGGATTGTATGGGCCTATAACGTCAAACGACCCCCAAAGTCCGTGGAATCCTGCTGGTTCTTTTATTCCCAAGAGCAAAGAGCTCGCGGCAGCGGAAAACATTAAAGTCCAGAAAGAGCTGGCTAAAATGATGGCTGAATATGAAGAAGATAGATTGGACCCTACCGCCCGCGTCAGAAGAGGCACTTCGAGCTACGACCCTGCCGGTACACTCAACGACCCCATGAGAAAGCGTGGAGCTTACGGTGGTAAGGCTTTCGTCCCGTAATCCCCTCTGACCCGGTCATCCGACGATAACGGGCGGCATCAATCAATGCCGCCCGTTTTTTCATCCGCACGCGGTGAGAACGAGACTTTTATTCATACCCACTCCGTAAACAAAAGCCGTCAAGTCTCCTTCGTTGTAGTCCCTGACCTCAAACTTCAGACGCTTCGCGCCGGTGCGGGTTTCGTGTATCTGAGCAAAACCCATGTGCCCAATGACGGAACTCTATCGCACAGGAGTCGAGGGTTCGGGCAATTATTTTCTCACGATGCGTAAGATGAGTTCATGCGAGCCAGAGCCCATCTCGCAAATACCACTTGCAAAATGAACGTGTTTGGACGGCTCTAAAGCAGACACTTCTGTTCTTCCGCTTTGGGTCGAAAGTTGACCCTGACAGCCGGGTCGAGTCTGAAACGACTCCCATTTACCGGAGCACAACCGTGACC
>JBASFN010000154.1:0-7778 GCA_049653045.1 Alphaproteobacteria bacterium | reverse complement strand
ATATAGGCAAGTTCTAGCCCCACAGTACCGGAAACGGCCAACGCCGCATTACAGGCCGCAAACTCATCCCACTTGTCATCAGGATTGACCAGAACAAAAGCCGGATACGGGACATCTTCGATAAGTTTTTTTGCTTCATATTCCAACCGGGGAATTGTCGGGATTACGACATGAAGATCGGGATGCTGCTCATAAATGGCGGAGGCTACGTCCTTTAAAATTTCAGAGTGCATCTCTATTTCGGTGTCCCGACTACCAAAAAACAAGCCTAAAACCGGCACGTCTGGCTTGATTAGAAACATCTTGCGGAAACGCGCCCCGTCGGCCTTTGAAGGGTCATGCTCGATCATCGGATGTCCGACATATTCCGTCTTCAACCCATGCTTTGTAAAATAAGGCGGCTCATGGGGAAAAAGACACATAAGCCCGTCAAGATAGCGCGCAATCAATTTTGCCCGTCCTGGACGCCATGCCCAGACGCTTGGCGCGACGTAATGAATAATTTTAGCTTTACACTTGCCGCGTTTTTTCAAACGCGCCGCAACCACATTGTTAAAATCGGGAAGGTCGATGGTTATCAAAATATCCGGATTAAATTTTTCAATCTCAAGGACAACGGCTTCTATGAGCCTGATGAGGCGCGGAAGCTGACCTATAATTTCCCAAATACCCATCACACACAATTCTTCCATGGGGATCAGGCTTTTCATGCCTTGCTCTTCCATCAAAGAACCACCAACGCCGGAAAACTCCTGAGATCCTAAATTTTTGAGGGCTTTCATCAACCCTGCGCCGAGAACATCCCCGGAATGCTCCCCGGCTATCAGAAAAATCTTATTGGTCATGTTAAAATCCGTTTTCCTGAACATTGATACCGATGACAAACATTTTATGCCTGTCTGCGATTTGTGCAACCTCTTCCGCATCAATCAAGAGGCTTTGCCCCGCGTGAATTGCGATGCCAGCTAATCCGCTATCGGCCGCATTCTGCACGGTCTTTGGCCCGATGGTGGGCAGGTCAAATGATTTGTCTTGCTGCGGCTTACAGGTTTTAACCAAGACGCCGCCCCGCCCGCGCCGCATCAGGGATTTACTGCGCCCAATCAACTGATCCGTCCCTTCGGCTGCCTCCACCGCCAGAACCATCCCCTCCTGCACGATAACGGATTGGCCAATATCAAGAAGGCCAAGCTTCTGTGAAATCTCAACCCCTTTTTCGATGTTCAGCCAATCCTGTTTTTCAGGCTCGTACCGCCCGATGACGCCCTCCGGCGTTATCAGGTTATCGGCAAACGCGTGGATGCCGTGAAGGCGAAATCCCTCGCGCCCGAGAAAATCACGCAATGCCTCCAGAAAACCGTTATCGCCGCCGATAATTTTCCAGCTTTCCCGAGCAAAAAATTCCGCCGCCTTAAAATCGGGTCGCAGTTCCGCAATCGTTGGCCTTCGCATCGCCCCGATAAAAACAAGATCGCGGATGCCGTGGGATTTTAGTGTTTTAATCACATGCCCCGCCGCACCCAACCGCGTCCACAAATGGCTGCGACCTTGAATTAAACCGGGATCTGTCTGCCCCTCAAAGCCGACAATAAAAGTTTCGATATTTTTCCGGTCACAGGCCTCAAGCAGTTTCACCGGGAGAACGCCACCCCCGGCAATGACCCCGATTTTTTTAACCAAAGGTTGCTGTTCTAACGGGAGGGATGACATAGCGGAAATCTCGTTTTCTCTCTGGCAAAACGAAGGATATTGCGAACGGCTTCGTCCGACGCAAAACCGGTTTCCATTTCGCGGAGACGCTCTTCCAATGTTCCAGTTTCTGCAAAAAGTTGATCCACGGCCTTTTGGATATTACGGACTTGATCGCGGGAAAAGCCGCGTCGCTCCAACCCGATTAAATTAAGCCCCGCAAGTGATGCTCTCTCGCCCTTCACGCGGCCATACGGGATAACGTCGCTCTCGACACCCGACATGCCGCCAATAATTGCGTGCTCGCCAATACGCACGAACTGATGCACGGCGGCCAGCCCGCCGATGACGACAAAATCCCCGACCTGAACATGGCCGCCCAGAGTCGCGTTATTCGCCATGATCACGTTATTGCCAATGACGCAATCATGCGCGACATGTGCGCCCATCATAAACAGACAATTATCGCCGACAACGGTTTGCAGCGCGCCGCCCTTTGTTCCCGGGTTCATGGACACATGTTCGCGGATCGTGTTTTTTTTGCCTATCAAAAGTTTTGACGGTTCGCCTGCATATTTTAAATCCTGTGGCGGCGACCCGAGAGAGGCAAACGGATAGATTGTTGTGCCCTCACCAATTACCGTACGTCCGTCTATGACAACATGAGACTTCAACGTCACGCCGCCCTGAATTTCCACATGCGCACCAACAACACAAAAAGCACCGATCTGGACATCAGGTGCAATCCGGGCGGCGGGATCAATAACGGCTGTGGGGTGTATGTTCTTACTCATATCCTGAGTGTAATCAGAGGCGAAAAGCCTAACAAATCACGCTTTATTGCGATGCGTTACAAACCTGCTATTTGTCCATTATCATGGCGCTGAAGGTTGCCTCGGCGCAGAGTGCCCCGTCAACCTTGGCCTCGCCTTCAAACTTCCAAACATTGCTGCGCGTATGGATTTTTTTAACATGAATATGAACGCTGTCGCCCGGAACGACGGGTTTTCTAAAGCGCGCATCCTCGATGCTCATAAAATAAACCACCTTGCCTTCGGATTGTTTGCCCAAGGCCTCAACCACCACAATCGCCGCCGTCTGAGCCATGGCTTCGATAATCAAGACACCTGGCATCACCGGAAAATTGGGAAAATGCCCCTGAAAATGCGGCTCGTTGATTGTGACATTCTTGAGCGCCGTTGCGCTTTCTCCGGCGACAAGCTCCAGAACGCGATCAACCAGCAATATCGGATAGCGGTGCGGGATCATGTCCATGATCCGGTTAATATCAATTATTTTTTTGGCTGCGCTGTTCATTCAGTTCCGTTTTCTTTTGGCTACTTTAAGGGGTTTTTTCCTTTTTAATCAAGCTGTTTAATAGGACTACCTGACGCATGAACTGACGCAACGGGATGGAGGGGTAACCCATTTGCTCTTCGCCTGCGGGTATATCGCGTATAACACCCGATTGAGCGGCAATACGCGCGCCCCTTCCTATATGTAAATGCCCAGCCAACCCGGCTTGGCCGCCAAAAATGGCAAAATCCTCTATAACCGTGCTGCCTGAAATGCCGACCTGTGCCGCAATGACACATCCCCGACCAATTTTGACGTTATGTGCCACTTGAACAAGATTATCGATCCATGTTCCCTGACCGATGACCGTATCCGGGCCGGATCCCCTGTCTATGCAGGTATTTGCACCTATTTCAACGTGATCTTCGATTATCACGCGCCCGAGTTGCGGAACCTTGACGTGCCCGTTCCTGAAATCCATGGCAAAACCAAAACCTTCCTGCCCGATCCGCACGCCGGGATATATCCGCACATAATCGCCGATGACGGCGTGGGATATAGAAGCATTCGCCCCGATCCGGCAGTGCTTGCCGATACTGACATTCCGGCCAATGACCGCATTTGCCTCTATCCATGCGCCCTCGCCGATGCTGGCTCCGGAGCCAATGCACACGCCCGAGCCGATCAAAGAGTTTTTTCCGACAGAAGCCGTTGAATCAATGGATGCCGTTTCGGAAATTTTTCCTGTTGGTGATGGCTCAGGGTATAGTTTCTGCGCGGCAAGAGCATACGCCTTATAAGGATAAGGGGTCAGTAAAAGGTGGACGCCTTTGGGTGCAAGATCGGCTTTATCCGGCGCCGTGATACACGCCCCCGCCTTTGTATTCATAAACTGGTCACGGTATTTCACATTGTCAAAAAAGCCAAGATCGCCTGCCCCCGCCTTATCAAGAGGAGCGACATCATTGATTGAATAATTAGGGTCAGAGCCTTCCGCTATGCTTGCGCCAATGGCTTCCGCGATTTCCCGCAGGGATAAAGGGGCACTTCGGTCAAAAAACTTTAAATCTGGCATCTTTCACGCAAATTATTTGAGTTCCAGATCGATCTTGACCACATCACGATTGAGAATAGCAAGAACGTCTTCCGTAATGTCTAGCCCCTTGGCGCCGATCACGATGCTCTGACGGCTGACAACAAGCTCATAGCCCTTTTCATCAGAAACAGACTGAACTGCTTTGAGAATTTTTGACCGTAATTCCTCGAGAGCCTTATTGGCACCGGTTTCAAGTATTTTCTTTTTTTCCTGAGTCATGCGCCGGGTTGCAGCAAGTTTTGCTTCAAATGCCTTGGCCTTTTTTGAAAACTCTTCGGGGGTAAGAGCCTCTTTTTGCTCGCTCAGCCCTTTTTGTTCCTCGTGAAGCTTTTGTTCCTCTTTAGAGATGACAGCAAGAAATTCCGTTTTTTTCGTTTCTATCTGCTGCTGAAGATCCTTGCCCGCATTGGAGCCAGTCAAAAGCATCTGCATGTCTACGAACGCAACGGAAGCATCCCCGGCGGCATGTGCGGCGGGAACTGAAGCACAAAACGCCCAGAGCGCAAGCACAGCAAATAATCTCAACACAGGTTTCATTACCGAAGACTTTCTATCTACGCCCCTTAGAAGCGTGTTCCAAAGTTAAAGCGGAATACTTCTTCTTCATCGAAGTCTTCCTTGGCCACCGGCGCGGCAAGATCAACGCGGACAGGCCCGAAGGGAGAACGCCACGACAGACCAGCACCGACGCTGGCGCGGATGCTGCTCTCGTCCAGAATTCCCGTTCCAGTGTCATCCAAGTCCCAAAGGCTTCCGAAGTCGGTGAACCCATGCCCCAGAATTCCCATTTCTTCAGGCAATCCGATTGGGAATGAGGTTTCAACACTTCCCCGATAGAAGAAATTACCGCCGAGGGAGTCGCGTGTTGCCTCGTCACGCGGACCGATACCGGACTTGGAAAAGCCGCGCAAAGACGATCCACCGATAAAATAACGCTCGTTAATTTCAACATCAGAATCGGAGTATGCCTGAATGGCTCCGACTTCGCCGAGGGCATTCAATACAACCTGATCGAAGAGCGGATAGAAATATGATCCGCCGGTTTTACCGGAGACATATTTTGCATCCCCGCCAAGACCAGCCACTTCGGTATCCAGCCATGCCAGCCAGCCCTCGGTTGTGAATAGCCTGCTGTCGCGTGTGTCGTACTGAATACGCTGCGACACCGCCGATGTCAGACGCTGGCCTTCCTGATCGAGAACAAAACGGGATGCGTCGCTCTGGACGTTTTCGATTTCATTCTGTTCTATCCTGTATTTCCAACTCTGGCTCCAATGTTCGGAAAGCGGGTAGCCCATCCTCAGGCCGCCGCCCGTTCTTTTCTGGTCAAAGGAGCTTTCGTCCTGAAGATCGCGGGTAATGTGGAAGGCATCAATGCCCGCCGACAAGTCACGATCAAGGAAGTGCGGCTCTGTGAAAGACAGGTCAAATTCCGTACGCTTCCCCGCAATGGTCGTTGCAAGAAGGAGATCTTGTCCCTTGCCGAGAAGATTTCTTTCCCGAATGCGGAAGTCCGCCAAAGGGCCGTCGTTGGTTGAAAAACCAGCTCCGACAGACAGTTCCCCGGTCGATTTCTCGGCCACGTCAATATCAATAACTGATTTATCAGGGGCAGAGCCGGGCTTTGCTTTAACGTCAACCGTCTCAAAGAAATCCAGATCGCGGATGTTTTGCTCTGAACGCGCCAGTTTTGACTTGTTGAAGGGGTCGCCTTCCACCAGCAGCATCTCGCGGCGCAGGACTTTATCTTGTGTTCGCACGTTGCCCACAACATTGATCCGCTCAACGAACACCCGTGGCGTTTCATTGACCTGAAAAACAACATCAACAATCTTCGCCTCGCGGTTGCGGCGCACATCGGGACGAACGGTTACGAACGCATATTGAGAATCGCCGAGTTCATCCGTAATGCCATCGACAATTTCCTGCACCACATCTGCATCATACCAGTCGCCTTTTTTGAGGACTAACTGATCGTTCAACTGCGCAGCGTCAAAGTTTCTGATTTTCGAATCGATGCTGACATTGCCGACCTTGTAACGATCACCCTCTTCAACGGTGAAGGTGATAAAGAAATTATCCCTGTCATCGGACAACTCCGCCACCGCCGACATGATGCGGAAATCGGCATAGCCCTGTGACAGATAAAATTTACGAAGCATTTCCTGATCGAAGGCCAGACGGTCGGGATCGTAACGATCATCGGATGATAACAAACGATACCAAGCTGATTCTTTGGTGCTGATCTCACTCCGCAGCCTGCTGTCGTCGAAATGCTTGTTACCGACAAAGCTGATTTTCTTAACCGTCGTCACGCCAGATTCCTCAATCTCAAATACAAGATTGACGCGGTTCTGATCGAGACGAATAACCTTCGGCTCGATATTCACCGAAAAACGCCCGCTTTGGCGGTACACCTGATAGAGCCTGCTGACATCCGACTGGACTTTTGTGCGGGTAAATACCTGACGCGGGCGCAACTGGATTTCGCCAAGCAGGTCTTCATCCTTGATTTTATCATTACCCTCGAACGCGATTTCATTGATGACGGGGTTCTCGACTACGGTCACCTGAAGTACATCGCCCTGCTGATTCAAGGCCACATCGGCAAACAGACCCGTCGCAAACAAGCCTTTCAAGGTAGAATCAAGGCGCTCGCGTGTCATCGGGTCGCCCGCCTTGATGTCCATATAGGACAGAACAGTCGCTGTCTCAACGCGCTCATTGCCCTTGATCTGGACATCGCGGAGAACACCTTGCGCGGAGGCCGTATGCGCCTGCACAAAAAGTAAAAAAGCACCAAGGATCAATCCCAACAGCCTGTTTCTTTTTGTATTTCTCATGTCAAACCCATTTGATTTATATTAAACATAACGAATTAACCTTTAGCAAGGCAGCCACAGACTAGACCATATAAAAGAAAAAAACCAGAAGGAGGGCTGCGAAAATGTTTCGCACTCCGATTATGCCAGCTTTTGAAGGAAAATCCAGCCCGTACTCGTCCAGACAGATTAAAGAATAAGCTGCATGATGTCACTGAGATTTGCATAGACCATAATGCAGATCAGGAACGTAAAGCCAAACTGAAAGGCGTACTCTTGAATACGGTCAGGAATGGGTCGCCCCAGAACCGATTCAACAGCATAAAATACAAGATGCCCCCCATCGAGTACAGGAATAGGGAAAAGGTTAATCAAACCAAGATTGATCGACAGCAAGGCTGTAAAAAGAATGAGCGCGATAAAACCCTGTTGCGCCATATCACCCGCCAGCGCGCCGATACGAATAACGCCGCCCAATTCAGTCGGGCTTCTCGTCCCCACAATGATCTGCCCCAAGGCCTCAATTGTGCCTACAGTCACCGTCCATGCCTGCGCTAACGCCTTGCCAACAGCCTCAACCGGTGTGTTGGGAACAAAATTCTCCATCGGATTGACGTTAGCGATGAATAAAATCTTACTCTTGGGATTGCTTTCGTCCTGCTCCATCAATGACTTATTGAAAGATTTTAATGGCTTAACTCTCAGCACATTAGACTGCGCGCTTCCTTCGGTCTCTATAACGAAATCAGTATCGAGACGTTTAATCAACTCCCGCCGAACACTGTCAAAGTCTGAAACCTCAACACCGTCAATTTTTTTAACTTTTTCAAGACTGATCGCATGACGGGGACTGATAAGCCCCAAAACCCCCATGC
>JBASFN010000153.1:0-5185 GCA_049653045.1 Alphaproteobacteria bacterium | reverse complement strand
AGAGTAGGACATTGACGCCGACGCTGAAGTTGGCCGAGTGGATGATCGTCGTTTTTTTTGCGGCGCTTTTTATTTCTTTTTCATCATCGGCGGAAAGACCCGTCGTTCCGATGACGAGGATTTTTTTATGTTTCGCCGCCAGCGCGATATGCGCCCGCGTGGCCTTAGGCACGGTGAAGTCGATGATCGCGTCGGATTTTTTGAATAATTCGTCGGCGTCCGTTGTGATAAAGAAATCGCTTTTGGTCATTTCGGCGGGGAGAACTGTACCGCCCGTAAGCGTTGCGCCCTTCCAGTTTCCGGAGAGGAGTTCGTTGACGAGGAGGGTTCCGACGCGTCCTTTGCAGCCTGCGACACCTATTTTCATGCGCTATTCCTTTTGCTTTGTCATTCTGAGCGAAGCGAAGAATCCCGTCAACGTCCCCTGAGATCCTTCGCGTTGCTCAGGATGACAAATAGAATTATTCCTTCAAATCATCCAGAAATTCGCGGATTTTTGTAAAAAATCCGCTCGATTCCGGGGAGTTTTTGCTGTTACTTTTCCCATCGCCCATGGTTTTGTCGAGTTGTTTAAGAATGTCTTGTTGTTTTTTATCGAGGTTGACCGGGGTTTCAACAAAAAATTCGATGAACATATCGCCGCGAGAGGCGGAATTGAGAACCGTCATTCCTTTGCCTTTGAGGCGAAATTGCTGGCCGGTCTGTGTGCCGACGGGGATTTTGACTTTGGCGCGTGTGCCGTCGATGGCGGGCACTTCGATGTCGCCGCCGAGGGCGGCCAGCGTCATTGTCACGGGAACGCGGCAGAACAGATGAGCGTCTTCGCGCTTAAAAATTTTATGCGGCTTGAGGGAGAGCAGGACATAAAGATCGCCGCGCTCGCCGCCCCGGATTCCGGCTTCGCCCTCGCCGGACAGGCGGATGCGGCGGCCATGATCGACACCGGGGGGGATTTTAACCTTCAGCGATTTTTCTTTTTTTGTTCGGCCTTGACCGTTGCAAGCCTTGCAGGGGGATTTGATGATTTTTCCCTGTCCGTTACATCCGGGGCAGGTGCGTTCAATCGTAAAGAATCCTTGTTGCTGGCGGATGCGTCCGTGGCCGCTACAGGTGGTGCAGTTTTCAACACCGCCGCCGCCCTCCGCGCCAGAGCCTTTGCAGGTTTCGCAGGTTTCATTGAGAGGAATTTTGATGACGCTTTCCTTGCCCTTGAAGGCTTCTTCGAGCGATATTTCAAGTGTGTACTGAAGGTCTTGTCCGCGTCCCTGTGCGCCGCGACCGCGTCCGCCCATTTCACCGAACATGTCTTCGAAAATATCGGAAAAGGCACTGCTGAAGCCCGAGAAATCAGGCCCGCCGGGGCGACCACCCATCGAGCCGTCAAAAGCGGCGGAGCCAAAGCGGTCATAGGCGGCGCGCTTTTGATCGTCTTTCAGGATTTCATAGGCTTCGCTGATTTCCTTGAATTTTTCTTCGGCTTCGGCATTTCCCTTATTCTGGTCGGGGTGATACTTCATGGCCATCTTGCGATAGGCCTTTTTGATGTCGTCCTGCGAAGCTGTTTTGGGGACGTCTAGCGTCGAATAAAAGTCTTTACTCATGGTTGTTCATTCATGCCTTGGAGCCGGAATTCTGCCTCTCGCTGCCCAGAAAAACAGACGCCAGATGTGAAAACCACGAAGGCGCGGGTGGGGCATTGTCATTCTTGCCGGGTTCAACGATTTTGGCGCGCTTGTTGTGGTTATAGCGCATGCGTCTTTCCCGCGTTTTCAGGTGCGCGTAAGCCTCGTTGATAAGGCGAAATCGTAACTCTGCCACGTTCCGGTTTTGTGGATTGAGATCGGGATGGTAGACCATGGCCAGCCTGCGGTAGGCGCGTTTGACATCCTCGTCGCTGGAGCGCGGGGATACCTGAAGAACGTCATAGTAACAGACGGATGCGGACGGTTTTTCTGTGAGCATAACCGGACTCTACAAGAGGTTTATTGTCGGCGGCAAAGGGATTCTGGGGATAATCCCCATCTAAAAAAATTATCCTTTTTTACCCTCGTCATCGTCCAGTTCAAGATCCGTAAAGTCGGCTTCGAGAACGCCATCTCCAGATTGTTGTGAAGCGGGCGCAGCGTTGTCCGGTGTTCCGGCATTGTCTTCTTGCGCTTTGCGATAAGCCATCTCACCGATTTTCATGCTGGCCTGAAGCAGGGCTTGCGTTTTGGCGTCGATGTCATCTTTGTTTTCGGTCTTCAGTGCTGATTTCAGGTCGGCAATTGCTTTTTCGGCGGCCTCTTTTTCCGCACCCGGAACCTGGCTTCCCAGATCGGCAATGGATTTTTCCGTGCTGTGGATTAGGGTTTCCGCCTGATTGACCGATTCGACCAAGGCACGGCGTTTTTTGTCGCCCTCCGCATTGGTTTCGGCATCCTTTACCATTTTATCAATGTCGGCATCGGATAAGCCGCCGCTGGCTTGAATTTTGATCGCCTGTTCCTTGCCGGTGGCTTTGTCCTTTGCCGTAACATGGACAATACCGTTCGCGTCGATGTCGAATGTGACCTCAATCTGCGGGATGCCGCGGGGTGCGCCGGGGATACCAACGAGATCGAACTGGCCGAGCAGTTTGTTATCCGCGGCCATTTCGCGCTCGCCTTGGAACACACGGATTGTCACCGCATTTTGATTGTCCTCGGCGGTTGAGAAGACCTGTGATTTTTTCGTCGGGATGGTGGTGTTGCGCTCAATCAGGCGTGTAAACACGCCGCCCAGAGTTTCAATCCCGAGGGAGAGGGGCGTGACATCGAGCAGGAGAACGTCTTTTACGTCGCCCTGCAAAACGCCACCCTGAATGGCCGCGCCATCGGCAACGACTTCGTCGGGGTTCACGCCCTTATGCGGTTCTTTGCCGAAGAATTCTTTTACCGTTTCGATAATCTTGGGCATACGGGTCATGCCGCCGACCAGAACAACTTCGTTGATGTCAGAGGGTTTTACGCCGGCATCTTTAAGTGCCGCTTTAAGCGGAGCCGTTGTGCGGCGGATCAGGTCATCGACCAATGATTCCAGCTTGGCGCGAGTCAGTTTGATGTTCAGGTGTTTTGGTCCGTTGGCATCCGCCGTGATGAAGGGCAGGTTGACGTCGGTTTGAGTTGTTGAGGACAATTCAATTTTTGCCTTTTCTGCGGCCTCTTTCAGGCGTTGCAGGGCGAGCTTGTCGGCGCGCAGGTCAATGGCCTGTTCTTTTTTGAACTCATCGGCCAGAAAGTCGATGATGCGGGCATCGAAGTCTTCACCGCCGAGGAAGGTATCGCCGTTCGTGGATTTTACCTCGAACACGCCATCGCCGATTTCGAGGATGGAAATATCAAATGTTCCGCCGCCAAGGTCATAAACGGCAATAATGCCGGATGATTTTTTGTCGAGGCCATAGGCCAGAGCCGCCGCCGTTGGTTCGTTGATGATCCGCTCAACCTCAAGGCCTGCAATCCGGCCGGCATCCTTGGTTGCCTGACGCTGCGAGTCGTTGAAATAGGCGGGGACGGTAATAACCGCTTTTGTTACCGGTTGGCCAAGGAAAGCCTCGGCGGTTTCCTTCATTTTCTGGAGGATCATGGCGGCGATCTGGGCGGGCGACTTGATCTCGCCGTTAACGGAAACCCACGCATCGCCGTTGTCGCCTTTTACGATCTTGAAGGGGGCCGTTTTAATCATTTTTTGTACTTCTGGGTCGTCGTACCGACGGCCGATGAGGCGCTTTGTCGCATAAAGCGTGTTATCGGGATTGGTGACGGCCTGACGCTTGGCAGGCTGGCCGACAAGGCGTTCGCCATCCTTGGAAAAAGCAACCATCGATGGCGTTGTTCTTGCGCCTTCGGAGTTTTCAATCACGCGGGGTTCTTTCCCATCCATAATCGCCACGCAGGAGTTGGTGGTTCCCAAGTCGATACCGATAATCTTGCTCATTCTCATTTACCTCGTTGAATTGACCGACACATTAGCGGCCTGAATAGCTTGCCGCAACGGTTTCTTGAAACTTTATACGGACGGGTTTATAGCACGGATCACTAAAAAATCACGTGAAAAATCATGCCTGGGTATCAATCCGGCTTCCGGGCTGTGCGGGGCCTTCGTCCTTGGCGACGCCGACGCGGGCGGGGCGGAGTAGGCGGTCGTGGAGGATATAACCAACCTCAATGACTTGCGTCACGGTTCCCGGTTTTTTGCCCGATCCGGGGCTTTCAAACATGACCTCGTGGAAGTTGGGATTGAACATTTCGTCTATTGGGTCGATTCTGCGAATGCCGTGCTGTTCAAAGGCCTTGTAAAGTTCACGTTCGGTGGCCTCGATACCCTCGACAAGCCCCTTAAGGCGTGGCTCTACCTCGAGCGCATCCGCAGGAACCGCGCCCAAGGCACGGCGTAAATTATCCGATACCGTAATCAGATCGCGGGAGAAGGAGGAAATTGCGTATTTGGTGGCGTCCTCGCGTTCCTTCAGGGCGCGTTTGCGGGCGTTTTCTGCCTCGGCCATGGCGCGGAGCATCTGGTCTTTGGCTTTATCCAGTTCGGCCTTCAGTGCGAGAATATCCTCGGACGGGGATGATTGAGGAGAGGCGGCCGCGTCGTTATCTCTGCTGCTGTAAAGCCCCATGGCCTCAGCCTCCAGCCGCGCCGAGCGTTCGGCCAGCGTCTCTTCTGAATTTTCTTCGTTATGTTCCCGGTAGCCCGGTCTTGTATCAGTCATGGTTCTTCTCTGGGGGGATAATATAGTTCATTCATGGAGGCCGGGAAGCCGGGCGAAAATCTCAAGGCTTTTTTCCCGATCTTGTGCTCCGTCGGCGGTGTAAAATTTTTCCGGGGTTGCAATTGTGCCGAAAAGAACGGGTTTTCCGGCCGTTTTTGCTTCTCCTGCCGTTATGCCTGATTGATCGACAAAATAATAGGCTCCTTTCAACGGTTCGCCCTGTTTTTCAAAATCAAGGAATACTTCCTGAAGTGGCATTAACCCTCTAGCTCTGGCGGCCTGTGTGATAAGGCTCCGGACATCGGCGTCAGGGTTTGCTCTCGGTACGTTGAGAATGACCGTGTTTGGCGGATAAAACCAGAATGTCAGTGTATCGCCATCTAAGGTTTCCGGGGCATCATCCGTTTCGGAAGGAATCAGCGTTGATTTTGTTGTGATCGTTATCCG
>JBASFN010000152.1:0-7664 GCA_049653045.1 Alphaproteobacteria bacterium | reverse complement strand
TCCCCGTTCACGCTCGGCGTTGCCTCGCTGCCGGGGATGACAAGAGAGGGGGTTATTCTTTTGCATTCACGTCGCTCTGGTCTTTTTCGTCTTTGAAGAGTTCCTTGCGGGAGGCGTTGGCGGCGGCGTCGATGATGTCCTGAATTTCTTTCGGTAGTTTTTGTTGTGCGGGTTCCGTGGGGGTGGCCCCGGCGGGTTGTTGTGAGGGCGGTTGTACGGGCGCAGCCGCGGGGGTTTGTTGTTGTGCCGGCGGCGGTGTTTGCGGTGTTTGTGTGTCTTTGTTTTCCGGTGCTTTGAAGAAGCCCATGGGCCCGGTGGTGGATGTTGGTTGTGCGGGCGGCGGCGCGGCGGTTGGTGGCGGCGCGGAGAAAATTGGCGGATCGGGTTTTCTGTCGGGCGCGGTCGGCGGCGGCGTGACGGCTCCCGGTTTGGTTGCGGTTAAAGGCGGTGTTGTGGTTGGCGCGGCGGCGGCGGGGGTTTGCACAACCGGGGCGACATCAAGGCTGCCCGTCAGGGCGTGAACTTGAATGAGCGCGGCGATACCCGCATCGAGGGGATCAACGCCCGGTTTTTTGATGATTTTGTAGCCTTCGGTCAGAGCCTTGATTTCCGGCGGGGTTTCGATGGCGACGTCGGCGCGTTCCGCCGTCCATGTTTTATTGACGAGAAGATCACGCAGTTTTGTGATGGCGGCGGCGTGTTTGAGGATGTCTTCGTCCGGCGGCGGCAGAGCCATGAAGCGCGTGACGCGCATGGCCTTTGCAAAGCCGGGGTTGGAATAGAAGATCCGGCAATCGGCAACGGATTTTCCGAATGCGATGATGGCTTGCCCCTCCGTATAACCGCGCAATCCTTCGTAGCTGGCGCGGTCGCGGAGTTGGACGCTGGCCTGTTTGGAATCGTAATAGGTGCTGGAGCCTGCGCCGCTCTGGAAGCCGGAAACTTCGGTGACCATCGCTTTTCCAACGGTTTTTTCAAAGAAATCCTTGGTTTCTGTTGGGTCTTCGAGTTTACCGAAAATTTTGATGTTACAGTTTCCGAGGATGGAGTTGGCCTCCTCCCGCACGCGTTTTTTCATGGCGGGGATGTCCTGACCGGAGAAGACGAGGCTGAAGCCGAGCGAGCGAGCCTGCGCCGCCATGACGGCCATACCTTGCGCGGTGTAGTAGCCGACCTCGTCGAAGACGGTGACGAAGGGTGTGGCGGAATGCGTGGGTTTGTTTTCGATGACGGTTTCGCTTGAGCCTTCGACGTTCGCGCCGAGGGTGGATCCCATCATGCCTTTGATCGTCGCCGCAACGATTTTACCGAGGTTGGCGATTTCGTCGTTTGATTTTTCAAGAGCCGGAATGAGAACGACAAGGATGCGGCGGTTGAGGACGACATCGACCATATCCACGTCGGCGGCTTGTGTATCGAAGATGTAGCCGTATTCATCGCCAAGAGATTGCAGGGAGCGTGTGAACTGCATGGCGAGGTAGCCGTGTTGCTGGCTGGCCGTTGTTGTATCGTAGGCCGGGCCGCCGCCGCCGGGCGGTTTGGGTGCGCCGCTGTCGTCGAAGGCTTCGGCCACATAACCGGGCAATGTTTCAAGGTAGCCTTTGATACTGATGCGGACGGGTTCGGGGACGGCCTGGTCGCGTGAAATTTTTACAACGCTGGGGAGTGAGAGATATTCGCGGATTGTTCGCACGGACAGGGGCATGTCTTGATTATCACGTTTCCATGTGAGCGCGGGCATCAGTGCGCCGATGAGGGAGACAGCGCGTTCTTGCCACATTGCGTTGTCGCCTTGCGAATCAGGCATCAGCGATACGAGCATGTTCGTCAGGTAGGAGGCCGATCCGGATGAGAACGGGTTCATCGTGTTGGATGGGGCTTTTGTGTCGGTGTTTCCCGTCATGTAGTTGAGGACAAGCAAATCGTCGTCGCGGCCAAAGCGCCGTACAAGCGCGGATAGAGATGACCAGAGGTCGGTGTCGGCTTTACCATCGACATAGACGAAGCCCGATCCCCAGCAGAGGGCGTTGGTGACGATGGATTTCAGGCCTTCGGTTTTACCGGCGCCGGTTGTTCCGAGATAGAGGATATGTGTTCTTGCGTCCGAGTTTGTGAACCAGACTTCCTCGTTTGTGCTGTCGACGTTTCCAAGATAGAGGATGCCTTCGGCCTTGCCTTTTTTGCCGCCGCCCTCGTTATTTTTGTCTTTGTGTTTTGATCCCATCGGCATTTTAAAGGGAAGGGTGCGGTCGCGGGTCTGGAGCCAGAAAAAGTAGATCATCATAAAGAACAGGATGAGATCGGCGAAGGCCAATGCCCAGGCATTCATGTAGATGAGGATGGCGGTTAGAAAAAAGACGATCCCCGAGTAACTCGGTTTTTCGAGGGCATCGGCGACGCGAACGGAAAGCGGCCGGACATCCCGGAGGATGGCCGAATGCTTATGTTCGTGTCGTTTCTGGTCTAATGCCATTTGTTTTGCGTTCTATTTTTGCCGTTTCATCAGGAATTCATCTGCCGAGAGTGGAACGCCGGGTTCATCGGTGTTCGCACCAAAAGTTTTTCCGGCGGGGGCGGAGGCGGAGCCTTGGTTTCCGCTCATTCCTCCCGGCGGGCGCGGGGCGAGCGCGCCCCAGATTCCCATCAGAATTAAAATCAGGATCGCGCCGAGCAGCATGGTCCCCCATTTACCTTTTTTCTCTGGCCGCGATGCGGTGTGACTTTCTGGTGCGGACGCCGTATTTGCGTTGGAGGAAGCGGGGCGAATATGGCCTTGCGCGTTTTCAAGGGCGCGGGCGGTGGCCATGAGCGCGTCAACGGCTTCTTCCTTGGCGGAAAAATTGGCGACGTCCACGTTTTCCCCCTTCAGCGTTTTCAGGTGCAGGATGTAGCCGCCCTTTTCGTTTTCGCGGACCTCGAGCGCGGAGGCTTTGGCCTGGGACAAATCCATCTGCCAGACGACGGGCGTACTTGCTTCGGGGCAGGAGAGGATGAGTTTTCCATCGACGATGCTGGCACTCGAGCTGCTTTTTTTGCAAATATTTTTGGCCGAAAGTTTCATTCTTTAGTTCTCCTGAGTGGTGTGGGTGTTTCTAAACAGCTTTTTTTACGCCGCGTTTTTTAGAGTTTTTGTAGTCTAGTTGCGGAATGGCGCGGGCGCGGAATGACGCCATGTATTCGCGGATCGTTTTTACAGCGTCGTCCACTTTGGGGACGGGGATGGGACGCTGGGTCATGCGTTCGGCCTTGTAGTGCGACATTGCGCCCATGGCTTCTGGGTGGAGCGATTGACGTCCCAGATTGTTTAGAGGATACCAGAGCGAGCGGTCGTGACCGCGCAGCCAAACGAATTGCGCGGGGGCAAGAACACCGCCTTCCTCCCGCGCAAAAGCAAGAGCGCGGAGGAGCGCGGTGGTTTCATAGGCGTGGCGGTTGCATTGCGAGAGGGTTTTTCCGGCAATGTTTTTATCTTTTAGAACGCGGCGCGCATCGCGCAGTAATGTGCTGTCCCGGCCAAGGCGCAGGCCAGAGTTTTGATCCCAACAGATGGCAAAGCGACCCAGCATGTCGTCGGCGTCGCTGCGTTTTCTTGAAGCTTTCAGGCAGAAAATGGCGAGGAATATTTGTTTGTATGGCGCGAGTTCCATCGGCCCTTTCCAGCGTTCGCCGAGTTGAACGCGGAAGGCTTCGGCGGCGGCAGTCTCGTCGATTTTTTTGTCTTTGATCGGGATCGAATTATAGGCCAGCCATTCTTCGGGGCCGAGTGCCTCGGAGAAGAGGGGAAGCTCGGCCGGGACGGGTGATCCGGGCGCACGCGAGGGCATTTTCTGGGGGTTGAATTTCACGAAGGGGCGGGTGATGCGGAAATGGCGGGATTGTTTTTCAATTAGCGTTTCGAGATCGTATTTTTTTCTGAATTCCGTGTTTGGTCCTAGGAACATGCACCACATGGCGGCGGCGATGAGGATGGCAATGAAAATTTTCTTCATTGGCGCCATGGCCAGCGTTGCAAAATAGGACAGGTGGGCGTAGGTGAGGTCGGAGGCGCCGAAACGACCCGCGTCCTTGAATCCCCTTTGCCACACTATTTCGTCGCCCCGGTGCATGACCTTGAAATCGTCGTCAATGAACCAGGAAAAAATCCACATTTCGCCGTAGCGTATCCACCGGACGGCATCGCGGACTTCCGTATGGAAGAAATACCAGAACAGCCATAGCAATAGACCCAGCACGACCAGCATGATCGCCCAGCCGATACCGTTTTCGTATAGTGTGTTTTCAGCTTTATTGGACAAAAGACACCCTTTTTGCCGATTTTAGAGGATCAGCATACCCTAAAAGCATACCAGAAAATCCCCTTCAGAGCCATATTTTAACCCTTTGGATTATGGGTGTCATTTCGTGAAATAAATCTTAAAAAACAATAGATTGGACATAATTTTGTTGGTTTTTTTGGTGGGGTTGGGGGTTGTTCTTGGATTTTTGCATCCTATCATAGTGTCTTGGTTTTCTTTAAACCTTTGGTTGTATTGAGTAATGCGAAACGTCCTGATGGGATCCTTCGCTTGTGCTCAGGGTGACACCGAGGTGTTTTTCATTGGAATGGTTACAGTTCAATGGTTTGCAGGTAGGTGGGGATTTCAACCGGCCATCCAAGGCGGTCTTCGATTTTGAATTTGAGGGAGGAGGCGGCTTCGGGTTCGCCATGCGTTAGGAAGGTTGTGCGCGGCGGCGTGGTGAAGTGGCGG
Organism: Alphaproteobacteria bacterium; assembly: GCA_049653045.1. Taxonomy (GTDB): domain Bacteria; phylum Pseudomonadota; class Alphaproteobacteria; order Micavibrionales; family Micavibrionaceae; genus UBA7657. The sequence continues at coordinate 2,916 of JBASFN010000152.1, read as the reverse complement.
AGCCAGCCGAGGATTTCTTCGTAGTCGGCGTGGGCGGACAGGGTGCTTAGGTTGTCCACTTCGGCGCGGACGGGGTAGAGCTTGCCGTGGATTTTAATTTCGGTTTCGTGATGCACCAGTCTTGCGCCGCGTGTTCCGGCGGCCTGATACCCCGCGAAAAGGATTGTGTTTTTTGCATCGCCGACGGCGTGTTTCAAGTGATGCAGTACGCGCCCGCCCGTCGCCATGCCACTGGCGGAGATGATGATGCAGGGCATGCTGTTTCCGTCGAGGTTTTTTGATTCTTCGGGAGTGTGGATGTATTTTGCTGTGCTGCATATTTCGGCGCAAAGTTTTTTCGGTAGGCGATGTTCGCTGTGGTGTTTTTGCCAAAGGTTTGTTGCGTCGATGGCCATGGGGCTGTCGAGGAAGATCGGGATGTCGGGAATGAGGCGGTTTTTCTTTAGTTCGTGAAGATAATAGAGAATGATTTGGGCGCGGCCAACGGCGAATGATGGGATCAGGATCATGCCGCCGCGTGCGGCGGTTTTTGTGATGATGTCCGCCATTTTTTTTGTTGTGTTTCCGTTGTCGTGCAGGCGGTCGCCGTAGGTTGATTCGAGAACCAGATAGTTTGCCTCTTGTATTTGTACGGGCGGGAGGATGACGGGATCGTTCGGGCGACCGAGATCGCCGGAAAAGACGATGGATTTATTGCCGCTTTGGATTTTTATGCAGGCGGCGCCGAGGATGTGGCCGGCGCGGCTGAAGGAAAAGGACAGGTTTTCGTCGATGTTATAATGTTTTCCAAATTCAACGGGTTTAAATTGTTCGAGTGCGAGGCGTGCGTCCTGTTGTGTGTAAAGTGGCAAGGCGGGTTTGTGTTTTGTGTAGCCGTAGCGGTTGGCTCTGGCGGCGTCTTCTTCCTGAAGGTAGGCACTGTCGGGTAGGAGGATTCCGCACAAATCAATGGTGGCTTCGGAGGTGTAGACCGCGCCCTTGAAGCCGTTTTTAATCAGGAGCGGGAGGTAGCCGCTGTGGTCGATGTGCGCGTGGGTCAGCAGCACCGCGTCGATTGAAGACGGGTCAACCGGGAATTTGTCCCAGTTGCGTTCGCGGAGTTCTTTTAAGCCTTGAAACAGGCCACAGTCGATGAGGATTTTTTTGTCGCGGATCTCCAGAAGATATTTTGATCCCGTGACCGTTCCGGTCGCGCCGAGGAATGTAAGCTTCATTGATCCACCTGTCTTTTCCGGACTATAATCCTTTCAGACGATAGAGGGAAGGTGAAGATAACATGCGACATGATGCCGATTATGATTTGCTGCGCGGGGCGGAGAATTATTTTTCCGATCTTTGGCGCAGTTTTGAGATATGGCGCGAGTTTCGCCGGGGGTTCACGGCGTTGTCCCGCGTTGAAAAATGCGTGACGTTTTTCGGGTCGGCGCGGTTCAAGGAGGATAATCCGTATTACCAGCTTGCCTATAAGGCGGCGTATGAGGTTGGAAAAGCAGGGTTCGCCGTGATGACGGGCGGCGGGCCGGGAATTATGGAGGCGGCCAACAGAGGGGCGCGGGATGCGGGGGCGTTATCGATCGGGTGCAATATTTTACTGTCGATGGAGCAGGCTCCCAATCCCTATACGGATATTACGCTGCATTTTGATCATTTTTTTGTGCGGAAGGTTATGCTGCTGAAATATTCCAGCGCGTTTGTGCTGTTGCCCGGCGGGTTTGGGACGATGGACGAGATATTTGAAACGGCAACCTTGATGCAGACCGGGAAGATATGCGATTTTCCGTTTGTTTTGATGGGAAGTGATTATTGGAAGCAGCTGGGGCCATTTCTGGACAAGACGATGATTGAACATGGGACGATTGATGCGCGGGATTTGCAATTTATCCAGATGACAGACGATCCGATGGAGGCTCTTGATATGGTGAAAGCTCAGTGTGTTGGGGAAAAATTATAGGGATTTTGTTTCGCGGCGGTATAGTTGGGAGATGACCTCGAAGATGTAGGCGGTTGTCCAGCCGATCAGAAGGATGCCGTTGGCGGCCTCGATTCCGCTTAGCATCCGGTAATCGGCTTTCAGTGTGATGTCGCCGTAGCCGACCGTGGTGTAGGTGACGGTTGAAAAATACAGTGCGTCGGACAGGGTGCTGTTGGGGACGCAATCCAGCGTGATATAGAGTAAAGTCCAGAGCCATATCTGGAGGATATGCGAGAGGAAGGCCGTCAAGACAACGCCCGCCGCCATGAGTGGCCGCCAGAAAACGCCTGTGGCGCGGCGGAGCATTTTTTCGCCGGAGGTGGCGTGCCGGATGATGAAATCCAACGCCGCCGCGTGGATTATCACCGTCAGGACGATCATCAGGCCCCCGATGACGAGTTGTAAAATAAGGCTCATGCAGTGGTCATTATATTCCCGCTTGCCCGGTGGGGCAAGGCAGGTATCAGGCTGCCTTTCTGTTTATGGCGTGTTTGATGACATTGGCGATTTCCTCGCTGCTCGCGTGTTTCCGCAGGATGCCGCCGAAAGAAAGAATGCCCGTGACCTGGCCTTGTTTGTTTTTCACCACGAGTCGGCTGACCTTGTGGGTGCGCATTTTGTCGGCGGCGTCTTCGAGGAAGTCTTCTTCGTTGCAGGCGTAGGCCGTTTCCGTCATGTGGTTCTCGACTTTTTCCTTCGCCGGGTCTTTTTCTTCGGCTAGGGCGCGGATGACAATGTCGCGGTCGGTAATCATGCCGACTATTTTATCGTTTGTTCCAACAGGCAAGATTCCGCATTCAATTTCCTTCATTTTTTTTGCTGCCTCAAGCAGGGTTGTGCCGGGGGCGATTATGACGGGGTTGGTCGTCATAATATCTTTTACTTTTGTGTTGTGCATGGCTCTGGTTCCTTTTCTTTGTGTCGGGGGGAGGAGACCATGAAAC
>JBASFN010000151.1:0-18235 GCA_049653045.1 Alphaproteobacteria bacterium | reverse complement strand
GGCCATATCAAAGACAATGCGCGCTACGCCGGGTTGGAGCTTGCCGTAGCGCAAGGCACGGACGCCTGTGGCCGGGGCGGCGCTGGCGTTGCCGGCCTGCCAGTTGAAATCGGGCAGGTCGATAACCATGCGGTAGGGGTCGTTTAGTGCAAAAACCCTGAAGTCGGTCGAGGTGCTGAGGTCGAGGACGAGGCGGATATTGTCAGGATGCGTACCAAAGCGAACACCTGTTACGCCGAGGGCATGCGCACGCGCGGGCACGAGAAGTGTGCCGACGAGGAGAAATAGTGCTATAAAACGGGCAATCTGCGGGGTGGACAAGGTTCCGTACTCTGTATTAGCGAATCTTGCTTTTTATAGCATGTTTTTGGCCAATCACGGAAACAGGGTTTTTAGAATTGGGTGTTATTTTGGTCTGGGGAGTGCGCCGCCGGGCGTGGTGGACAGGGCGTATTGCTGCGGGGTTTCTTCTCCCAGAATGTCTTTCATTCTTGATGTATCGGCTTGCTCCAATGATTTAGCCGTTATGTTGATGGTGGTCTGATTGCCAATGGTTTGTGCCGTGTAGTCAAAAAGATGATTTTCCTGCAGTTTTTCTTCGAGTTTAAACCATTCTGCGGAGGAGAGGGTTGTTGAAATCGAGCCGTCTTTTGTTGTTTGTTTCCAGTCTATTTTTGTTTCGTCCCGGAGGGTCTTTATTTTTTCATCAAGGATTGCTTGATTGATGGGGGCGGAATTATTGTTAAAATTGCCGTTTAATCCTGTTCCCCGATTTCGTCCTGCTTCCGCCTTTGCTTCGGCTTCCTCGGCTTGTTTTTCTGTTAGAAGTTCGGCGAGGGTTTTTCCGGTTTTCGGGTCGATTGCATCAGGGCTGATGCCGTATTTTTCCATGATGGATGTGACGTATTCAGAGCTTCCCCGTCTGAGGAGCATGATAGCGATGGGTGATGCGTCTGCTCCCTTTGAAGTTAGGTAATCGACATCTCCCTGAAGGCGGCGGGCTACTTTTAGTAAATCGGTTTCTGATATGTCTTTGCTATCTATCATCCGCTTTTCAAAGTTATCTGTAAGGGCAGATAGGGTTTTGTCGAGGTAGGTTTTTACGAAATTCGGATCTTCATTCTGATCTTTATATTGTTCAATGATTTTGAGCATCTCCGGGAAATTATTGACAAGGGAGGATGTGTCATTGCTCTTGATGAAGATATTTTCTGATTTGAAGACTGCTCCAGCCTCGTAGAGAGCACTCAGCATTTCAGGTTTCATGAAATAACCTAAGGATTCTCCTCCCACTTCGGATATGTTGTTCATGTTTTCCAAGACATATCCAAGGGCGCGGTCAATATCTGCGCCTGCTGAAATCATGCTGTTGACGGTGTCGATGTCGTTGTCTTCGAGGGCAGCCAGTAATCCGGAAATGCTATCTGCGGGCTGGACATTTTCGATATTATTATTTTTCATATCGTTAATTTCCTTGCGATGTCCCGGTTGGGCGGGAATGTTCATCCTTTGTTGTCAGGCTACAAGGGTAAGGTTAATTATTTATTAACATATTACTTAGGCGGCATGTCCTGTCATTTTCTCGTTGAGATTTGGGGGGCGGAGGTGTAAGGTGCTGATGGTTGGCTGAGGCAGGCTTCGCGCTTTATATTTGGAAATCTCAGGGTTTCGCGGACAGTCTCAGCAAAATTTGTGCAATATATTGTGAGCGCTTTAAGCGCCGCCTCGCCATATGTGTGTCCCTTTGATGGCACGGTTGGGGCTGGCCGCCGCGCCTGTGGAGACTAAAATGACCAGGAAGATGTTAATTGACGCCACCCATGAAGAAGAAACACGGGTAGCGGTTGTCGATGGCCGTAAATTGGTGGAATTCGACTATGAGAGTAAATTCAGAAAACCCCTGAAAGGCAGTATTTTTCTTGCCAAGGTGACGCGGGTTGAGCCGTCGCTTCAGGCGGCGTTTGTTAATTTTGGCGGTAATCGCCATGGTTTTTTGCCGTTTGCCGAGATCCACCCCGACTATTTCCGCATTCCGATTGCTGACCGCGAGGCTTTGCTGGCCGAGCAGCAGGCGATGATCGAGGAGCAGGAAGCCGCCGAGCGTGAGCGCGAACAACGCGAGCAGGAAGAGCAGCAACAACGCCAGCAGGGTGATCGCGATTCATCCGGTGCGGTCGAGGGGACATCTGATCCGAAGGGGGACGATGAGGATAATGTCGAATATTTAGAGCGCGAAGACGAGACGATTGAGGAGATCGGCGGCGAGAGATCGCTGGCGGCGGCGGGCGATGAGGGGAATAATGCTCCGGAGCGTTCCGTTCAGTCACCGGGCGGCGAAGGCGAGATGGAGAATGACCCCGATCAGGGTTCCGGCGATATGCCCTCGTTTGACAGTGCGGATGATGAAGGAAAAGAAATCGGCGGCGAGCCGGGGCAAGAGGGCGCGGAGCCTTCGGATGAAGAAGGCGGCGAGGGGCGTCGTCATCGTCATCCACGCCGTGGGGGGCGTGATGGTGGCCGTGGTCGTGGCCGTGGTCGTGGCCGTATGGCGCACCGGAGCGGGCGTTCCGAGAAATACGCCGAAGAATACAGCCCCGAGGATCGTTTCCGCGCCAATTTGCGCCGGAAATACAAGATTCAAGAGGTTATCAAGCGCGGGCAGATTATGCTGGTGCAGGTTTCAAAGGAAGAGCGCGGGAACAAGGGCGCGGCGGTCAGTACGTATCTGTCGTTGCCGGGTCGTTATTGCGTTTTGATGCCGAACTCGCCGCGTGCAGGCGGGGTGAGCCGCAAGATAGCCAATTATCAAGATCGTGCGCGCATGAAGGAAATCATGCAGGAAATCAACGTGCCGCAGGGCATGTCGGTGATTGTCCGCACCGCCGGGGTTTCGCGTACCAAGGCTGAGATCAAGCGCGATTTGGATTACCTGATGCGGCTTTGGGATAATATCCGCGAGTTGACTTTGCAGTCTTCCGCGCCGTCCAAGGTTTACGAGGAGGCCGATCTTATCAAGCGGGCTGTGCGCGATTTGTACGGCAAGGATATTGAAGAAATCGTCGTCGAAGGCGATGAAGGATTCAAGACCGCGAAAAATTTTATGAAGATGATGATGCCGTCGCATGTGAAAAATGTGATTGAGCATACGGAAGACGTTCCCCTGTTTACCCGTCATCATGTGGAGGAACAAATTGTCGAGATCGGCGAGGCGCGGGTGACGCTGCCGTCCGGGGGGTATTTGATTATCAACCAGACGGAAGCGTTGGTTGCTGTTGACGTGAACTCGGGCCGGGCCACGAAAGAACGGCATATCGAGGAAACGGCTCTCAAGACCAATCTTGAGGCGGCTTCGGAGATTGCAAGGCAGCTTCGTCTGCGCGATCTGGGTGGTCTGGTTGTCATCGACTTTATCGATATGGAAGACCGCCGGAATAACGGCAAGGTCGAACGCCGCGTGCGCGAGGCATTGTCCACCGACCGGGCGCGTATCCAGATGAGCCGGATTTCCTCGTTTGGCTTGATGGAATTGTCACGCCAGAGGCTGAACCCCAGCTTGACCGAGTCGCAGTTTGAAGTCTGCCCGCATTGCGTCGGGCTTGGCCGGATTCGCACGTGTGATGCAACATCAATCATGGTGCTCCGCGCTATCGAAGGCGAGGGAATCAAGAGCCGTCCGGGGCAGCAAATCATCGCGCATGTCTCGAACGATGTTGCGGTTTATATCCTCAACAACAAGCGTAAGAACGTTATCCAGATCGAGTCGCGCTATGGGATCAATATTTTGATCCGCGTTGATGAAACGGTCGGAGCCGGTGGTTTCCGCATTGAAAGCGTGAAAGGCTCCGGAGTTTCCGAGGATGGCGAAGAGCGGGATGTTCCTGAAATGCGTCATATTGAAGCGCCGATGCGCGACGATGGCGATGAGGATGCCGCTAGTGACGATGCAGAGGCGGATTCCGGTGAAGGTTCATCCGGGCGCGAGGATAGGGGGTTTGATTCTCAGGATCGTAATTCCCGGCGTCGTGGCCGTCGTGGTGGCCGCCGTCGTGGCCGCCGTGAATTTCGTGATCGTGATGATCGTCCGGGATCGGTCAATGAAAACGCAAGCAGGCCGATTGTTTCCGAGCATGGCGCCGATCCGATGCAGGATGACTCTGATGAGTTTCAGGATGCCGCCGCGCATCAGGCGATCCACGATAAGCAGATAGAGAGTTTTGATTCCTATGACGCGCCGAAGCGCGAGCGTCAAGATCGCGGCGGGCGTTTCCCGCGTGGTCAGGGTCGGGGCGGGTCTGGCCGTGATCGTGATCGCGGGGGTCGCCATGACAATAATAGGCCGGAGCGGAAGCGGTTTGATGAAAATCGTCCGCGCCGTGATGATCGCCCGGCTCGTGACGGTAATGTCGCTGTTTCGGATCGTGGCGGTGATGATGTGCAATCGTCGCCGCGTGCGGAACGATCCTCGCCTTCGTTTGAGGCGCGTCAGAAAACGCCGATTGTTTCCGCGCCGCCCGCGCCATCTGCGCCAGAGGTTCGTGCGCCCGCGCCGCCGAAGCCCTATGAGAACGTCAATCCCGAGCCGTCGCAGAAAAAGCGCGGTTGGTGGAACAGGTTGACGGAGTAGTCTGGTTCTTACCGCGCCAGCAGGACGTAGTAGAAATATATGATGTCGTCTGCGATGGGGGCTGTGCCCTTGGTGTCGGTGAAGCAACCGCCGGGTTTTCCATTCAGTTCAAGTGCCGAGCCGTCACCGTCGATGGTGACGAGCGCGTTGGCGTAGGCTCCTGTAAAGGGCGTGATGTCGATGGCGGTGTCTTCGGGCAATGTTCCGCCGGTTCCTACATTTAAATCACGGTTGATCTGGAGGCACATCGCCTCGTTTGCATTGGGCAGGAGGACGATCAAATCGTTTCCGCTGCGCGCCGCCGTAGTGCCGACAGGATAGGCGGCCGCCCCCACATTGTTGCCGCTTGTGAAAATCCATTCGCTGCCGTCATTCGCGCCGGAGGGCGGAGCAATATAGGTTTGGCCGCCGCCGTCGCTTCCGGCGAATACGCGGCATTGGTTTATGCTGCAGGCAGCGTTGGCATAATTCGTGGTAGTGGTGCTGTTTTCAAAACTGATCTGGTTTTCGGAAACGCCGCGCATTTTCATCTGGTCGATGGCGGCCTCCAGTCCCCGTGTCCAGCGCATGATTTGCGAGGCTTTGATGCGCGCCTGTTCGACATCCCCGGTTTGATCGACGGAGCTGCCGCCCCTTGTGAGGAGAACGGTTAATGCGCCGAGCAGCACAATCGCCACGAGGATAAACCACAGGGCGTTGCCGTTTTCCGATTTGAGACGAGAGGCGATCATGGGGGGGATTATAAGGATTTTCGGGCGGGATTACAGCCGATAAATTTGAACCAGTGCTTTCCACCCGGTGTTTTTTTTGATAGATATGGGCGGTCTGCAAACATCCGGATAAGGGAGCTTTCGCCCATGGCCAGTCTAGTGACGCGTTCAATTTTTTTGGTTCTTTTGTTGCTGCTGGCTGTGCCTGCGTATGCCGAGGATGCGGCTCCCGCTCCGGCGGCTGAGGTCAAGGCCGAGGAGGCCGCGCCCGAGGTGACCAAGGGCATGAAGGAGCACCAGAAATCCGCGCAGAAGGTTTTCGACCTGACCAAGGCGGTCGTGGAGGGAATTACGCCCGAGGAGCAGAAGCATTTCTTCCTGATGTACAGCAATTACAATTTGCTGGGGACTGTGAAAATGGTGCAGGGCGATGTCGGCAATGCCGTGGAGGCTTGCGGCAAGGAAAATCCGGAGATGAAACAGGCATTGGATGCGCGGCATAAGGAATGGGCGACCGCGATTGCCCCGGTGATGAAGGAGGCAGATGCCAACGTCAATAATATGGTGGAGGCGCAGGAGTATGCGAAGGTCGGGAAAATCCGCGAGATTTTTGCGGGGCTTGATAAAACCCGCGATCTGGCGAGCAAGCAGGTTGAGAAGACTCCTGTGACCACCAAAGAAGCATGTGCTTATCTACAGGATAAGATGTCCGATACGCAGGAGAATTTTATCCGGTTGCTTCGGACGACGTTGGTGAGTGCGCCGCAGGTCATCCAGCCCGATCCGCCGAAAAAAGAAGAGGCGGCTCCGGCTCCCGTGGCCGAGCCTGCTGTTGAGCCTGCCCCTATCTCTGATCCCGCACCTGCGCCGGATGCACAAAAAGAATAAGGCCGTTCTAGCATGAGAATTCTACAGGTCATGGCCGGGGCGGAGCGCGGCGGGGCCGAGACCGCATTCGTCGATATGTGTCTTGCGCTGCATGAGGCGGGGGAGGTGATCGAGGTTGTTACCCGCGCCAATGATGTGCGTGTGCCTGTGCTGATGGCGGCGGGGATCAAGGTTCATACGCTGCGCTTTGGTGGGTTGGCCGATGTGTTTACGCGCTGGAAGATGGCAAAGATCATCCGGCAATTTCGTCCTGATATTGTCCAGACATGGATGGCGCGCGCGGCGTGGAAAACCCCGGCGTGGAGCGATTCCATGGGGATTCCCCGTTATGCGGTGGTGGCGCGATTAGGGGGGTATTACAGCATTAAATACTTCAAAAGCGCGGATCATTTTACGGTGATTACGCCCGATATTGGACGGTATCTGGAACAGGAAGGTATTCCGGCGGAGAAAATTTCTCACATCAATAATTTTGCCGAGGTGGAAAAAGCGGTCAGCCCGTTGAAGCGTTCGGATTTCACCACGCCGGAGGATGCGGTTTTGCTGGGGGCGTTGGGGCGGCTGCATACCAGCAAGGCGTTCGATGTTTTGATCCGCGCCGTGGCCGGATTGCCGGGGGTTTATTTGTGGATCGCGGGCGAGGGGCCGGAGCGCGGTAATCTTGAAAAACTGATTGCGGAGTTGGGTGTCGGCGGGCGCGTGATGCTTTTGGGATGGCGGACGGATCGTGCGGATTTTTTGTCCGCCGCCGATATTTGTGTTTTTCCATCGCGTTACGAGCCGTTCGGCACGGTGTTCGTGCAGGCTTGGGCGCAAAAAATTCCGTTGATCGCCGCGAACAGCGACGGACCAAGGCAATATGTGCATGATGGCGAGGACGGTTTGATCGTGCCTGTCGATGATGTTGCGGCACTCGCGGCGGCGATTCAAAGATTGGCGGGCGATGCGGATTTGCAAGCGCGTTTGACCGGGCGCGGGTATCAACGGTATCTGGCGGAGTTTACCAAGGAGAATACAGTGCGGGCGTATCTGGGGCTGTATCACCGTCTTATAATATATCCCTGACTTTTCAGTCATCCTGAGCGTCAGCGAAGGATCCCGTCGGATGTTTCGCTACGCTCAACATGACAATGCTAGGCTTGATCCCTCCAAATTTGAAAACAATCACTTTTTATGTCATAATGACCTTATCTTAATCCTTTAGAAGTATAAATATAAACGGTAAATCAAGGGGTTAGGGCGGTAAGTGTGTCATAAAAAATGCCGGGTTTACGGCATGAATTATTAGAGGGTGGCTGTTGTTATGGCGGATGTTTCCCAGAATGTAAAAAGACTTGAATCGGTGCTCATAGAGATGGGGTATGACCTGACGGGTCATAAATCTGGTGAGATGGATGAGTCTTTCAAGGCCGCTTTTAAGGGTGCTCTTGATGATCTTCTTGTGATTGGTATTGGTAAAGATGCAGGAGAGTATGATTCCTCAAAGGGGAAGAAAATTCTTGAAAAAGCTCAACAGAATAGAGCTGATGTTACAAAGATGGCTTTTCTTAATCAGTACACTGACCCCAAATTTTTGTTACATAAAAAGGTAGAGAACGATTTAATAGAAGAAGGTTTTTCTGAGCAGCTACGCACCCCTAAAAATGTTAAAGGCGTTATCAATTTTTTTAAAAATGCAGAAACATATATGGCGGATATTAACGCCGTTTCTCCCGAATTAAATCCCGCTGCGACTGTTCAGGTGAAGACAGAAGAAAAAACAAATCAGCAGGAAGCGGCAAAAAATACAGATGAAAATACGTCGCCCCCCCCCGTTGCTGATGGCCCGGCAATTCCTGTTGAAGATAAAAATGTAATAAAGACCAGTACAACTGATGCTAGTCCTAGTTCATCTGCTCAGACATCCGAAGCACAAGGAAATTCAGACGAGAAAGTTATTGTTGCTACTAAAGTAGCCAAAGAATTTCTTGTTATTGCCGGCCGGGCGACGAATGATGCCCTGGATAAGCAAAGATCAGAGAGTCCCGATATGGGAGTTCTGATGGAGATTGAAGATATACCGACGATTACAACGGCGGATGGTACTTTTGATCGTAAATCGCAGGAGGCGTTGCAGGCTCTTTTAAAGACGATGGCTTCGAGGCTCGATCTTGAAGGGGATGAGGAATGGAATTACACGCCTGCGGTTGGAGAAAAAATCCTTAAGCGGGAAACAAGGCTCAGGAAGGGTTTGAGCGAGGCGCAAAATAAACAGCTTGATGAAGCTGGCGGCCTGCAAACGGTGGTGGGCGCTTTGAATACGCTTCACGCAGAAGGGCAGCTTGGTAACGAAAGACTTTATGATGGCCAGCCCGTTCAATTGACCGGGATGGGGGCGCAGATTTTGAGCTGGGTGTTTGGGTTCATCAAGCAGGTGTTTCCGCCTGCGACGCAGTTTGTCGAAGGAGCACTCAAGAATTTTACCGGTGGCTATGGCTATGAGGATTTGATGCCCAAGGCCAAACAGGATCCGCAACTGATTGAAAGGCTGGGTGTCGGTTTATCCAAGCATGAGCAGCTTGTGAAGGGCTATAAGGAGATGATGGCGGGCCTGAAGCAGGAACCCGGAGAAACGAAGGAAGATGCGCGGGCGCGGCTGAAGGGGAATCTGGATACGACCGTCTCGGCGATGATGGCGTTGCCAGCCGGGGATGATGCCTCGCACGAGAAATACAAGGAGACTTTTGACAAGGCATGGCTGGAGGCAGGAAAAATTGATGATCCAGATAAGGCCGCGCAAGTGTTCGCCAGCGTTTTCGAGGATAAGAATAACTGGGATTCGGCGCAGCAGCTTGACCCGAGCGGAGTCGGTCCGCGTATCGTCGCAGACAGAAAGCCGCAGTTTGATCCTGCAACGGAAAAGAATCTGGATGGCAGCAAGAAGCTGATCGATCAACGGACAGTAAAAGACATCAAGGCTCTGTATGATCGGCAGATTTCGATGAATGATGGGTATGAAAAGCCCCTCTTCTTTAAGGACACAGCCGGGAAAACATATGTCGCCGGGTGGGGCGCGGCCAATTTATTCACGGTGCAGGAGATCAGCCCGAATGATGCGGCGTTTCTTTCCTCCTCTATCGCGGGAACGCCTGAGGAGCGCAAGACGGCGGCCAAGGCATTGGCCGGGGCGCACGGGCCGTTCGATGTGATGTTCAGCGGGCGTTACCAGATGAAGCCCGAGTCCTATCAGGCGTCGATTGAAAATGCGAAGACGCTGGCCGAGATCGACACGGATTTTCACAACAAGGCCGCCGGGGCAAAAGTCGAGGGATCGCAATATGTTCCCGATACAGAAGACACATCCCAGCCGCAGCCACAGCAGGGGCAGCCTCATTCTGGTTATCAATCCTTTGCCCCAATTCAGCATGACAGGACAACAGGAAAATTCAGCAGGGAGCGTAACGTTAATCCGGGTGATAATCCCCTGAACCCAACGGGCGCCCTTGTGTACAGGAATCAGCAGGTCAGCGAACTGGCGCATCAGCGTTATACGGCGATGAGCCGCCCGGTTATTCTGGGCGATGATCTGGCCAACAGGGGCGTTATCCGTGTCCTGATTGTGGATGATAAAAACGGCTTGATGGCGGAAAAAGGCCGGACAGGGGATAAGAACTTTGACAGAACCCTAGTGCAGGGCGAACAATATTTCAGGACGGTCGATATTACCAGTGAATACAGACAATTTGAAGCCGGGTTCCGGTCGTTTGTCGAGAGCAATCCGCATCTGCAAGGGAAGAGCGACGTAGAGAAGATGAAGGATTATATCCATCATTACGAATATGATTCTGGCGGTCGCCGGAGCTTTGAGCAAGACTATCCCGGCATGGCGTCGATTATCCGCGATCCGAGCTATGCTCAAGGGGGCGTTCATTACGGACAGTTTTATACGCCCTTGCGTGGCGGCGGGTCGGTGGCGGATGTGCCAGGGCTTTATTTGTATCTTTCCGGCCAGATGAATAATGTCCCCGGTTATGGCGCGCAGACAGACATGCGTGGCGGGGGATGGTTTAAGGATTTCAAGCAAGGATTCAGCGATTTCTTTAATGGTAACTCTTCCGGCGAATCGGAAAATTACGCGCCCGTTATTCAAAATCCGGGGGTGAATTCTTCGCCGATTCAGGAAAATTCCGGGGGCGGCGTGTACTCCGAGCCGCAATCGGCCGTAACGCAGCCCTTGCCGCCGCCGCCGCCTTTATCGACACCGCAGCCTTTGGATCGCGGAATGACCGGAGAATCAACAGTGACACCGCCCACTCCCGTGCCCACGCAGCCGAGGATCAACCAAATTACGGAGAATAGCTCCAGTATCGGGAATTCTAACCCTGACGGCACACCGTGCGACGATACCGGACGGAAATTTTCCGCCGCCCGAAATCTGCCCCGGCAGACGCGTTGACCTCCGTAATCGCCTCTTGAGGCGGGGGGCGCATCGCGGTATTCTTGTTATGAAGGATTTTATGTTCCATGAGTGATTTTTCCGAATATTCAGACAGAAAGTTGACCAGCGATCGTTATGCCGATCTCGTTGAGGCTCTTGAGACGCTTTATATCAAGGGCAATATCAGTGGGCGGAATCATTTTACGCTCGACTGGCCGGACGTTGCGCCATTTCTTTTCGGCGAGGAGCTTCTCCGGTGCGACCGTGAGGGAACAAAGGATAGAAAACGCCGCGCTGAGCTTGAGGTCGAGGCCGAGGAAAAGCGGGCTTTCCTTGTCGAGACACTGGAAACCCTTGAGAAGAGAAGCGTCGATAAGGGATCGCTTCAGGTCGATTATGTGCGCGGGCTGATGAACGATATGGGGCGTAAATTGTCCCTTTGCGTTTATGCGTCATGGTTGGTTGATCGGTTTATTCCGCCTGCGGCGGGGGAAATTGTGGTCGAGAAAGTGGAGAAAAAGGTGGAGGTGGCCAAGAAGGTCGATCTCGGCGCCCCCAAACCGTGGGAGGCGGCAGCCCATACAGATTCTATGGCGCATGTTAAGCCTATTTCCGTCGATAGTGCCAATGTGTTGCTCAACTCCGAGGCGCAGGCTCCGAAAAAGGCCAGCATCATTATCGGAACGCAGCAAGCCCAAGGGATGCAGATGCCGACGGCTCCGGTGCAGGAGAGCGTTGCCCCGGTGGTTGGCGGACAGAAGGGCGGGCTTAAGATTATGAGCATTTCCGAGGCTGCTCCTGAAAAGCCCGAGGGCGAGACAAGCGGTCAGTAATCTCTCGGTTTTATTCCATGTGCATAGATCAGCAGTAAAGTCAGGATGATCAGTGCTCCGGCCTGATGCGCTACGGCGAGAGGCAGAAATACGCCACTAAATAATGTTGCGATTCCCAAACCCATTTGAATAACGGACATTATGGCGAGCGCGTGCAGGGCGGGGGAGGCGCGGCGTTTTATTGTTGCGTGCAGCCAAAATCCAAAGATCATTATGACTGTTGCCATGGCGAGCCAGCGGTGGAGAAATTGCGCGCCTGCGGGTGTTGAGAGTATGCTTTCGTTGGCTTCGGGCGGAATCCATGTCGTTCCCATTTTCGGGAAATTATCGTTGTAGATAAGGCCGCCATCCAGCCCGGCGGTGAACGCGCCCCAGGTGATCGTGGTTATCAGAAAAATCAGGGTCAGGACGGCGTGTAGAAACAGATTTTTTTCCGGTTTTGTTTTGTTTTTTTGTTCGAGAGACAGGCCAAGCCATAACATTACGCCGTAGATCAGCAGCGCGAGGAGGAGATGCGCGGCGAGGCGGTAATGACTGACGGCGGGAATGTCAACGAGGCCGCTTTTGACCATGTACCAACCCATGAATCCTTGTGCGCCGCCAAGGATGAGGGGAAACAGGAGCTTGAATGTCCAACCCTGCGGGATTTGTTTTCGTATCCAGAAAAAAAGAAGCGGCAGGGCATAGGCAAGGCCGATCATGCGCCCCAAAAATCGGTGAAACCATTCCCAGAAAAAAATAGTTTTAAAATCGCCCAGTTCCATCCATGGATTGGTTTTCTGGAATTGTGGGGTTTGTTTATAAAGATCGAAAACCCGCATCCATTCCGCCTCGTTTAACGGGGGAAGTACGCCCATCAGGGGTTTCCATTCGGCGATGGAAAGTCCGGATTCTGTCAGGCGTGTGATTGCCCCCACCATCACCATCAGGAACACAAGGGCACAGCAGGTAAAGAGCCAGAGGGAGATGGGTTTTGGGTTTTGGGTTTTGGGGTGCATGAGCCTAGAGATAAGACAGAAATTTTATATTCTCAATACCCATCATCCAATACCTATTCCCCATTGCCCTCCTGCGCCTGACTTGTTACACCGTTGGCTATGGCTAGATTTGATTTTACCGACGCGGCTGCGACGGGGTATGGATATATATGGAAAGAGCGGACAGACATTGCTTCGCTGGCGGCGATGCCGTTTCTTGTCAAAATCGGATCGTTTGCCGCGATCATGTTTCTTGGCCTTGAAGCCAATATCCTGAGGCAGGGATTGATTTTGCTCCCGGCGTATCTGCTGGAGGGGTTTATCGTCGCGCTGGTCATTCGCATGTTCGTTTTTAACGAGCGGTTTGCGGGGTTACTCGATTCCGGGCGGGTGAATGAGGCAATATTTCCGGAGCCGCAACGGCGCTCCATTATGGCCGGGGTGATTGTTTATGTGATGACGAAATTGGCGACGTCGTTGATGGCTGGGTCGATGATGGTGGCGGAGGCGGTCGAGACGTCGCCGATGATGCCGGAGCCGAACGGGTCTGTTTTTATTACGTCCTTGATGATTTTGGTGTTCATGTTGTGGGCGTTCCGGTTTTTCTGGTTGTATGTTCCGGCGGCGATGGGGATTCCTCCGGGGGTGTTTCTTGAGCGGATCAAGGGATTTACCACTTCTTTTTACTTACTGGCCTTATGGCTGATGTGTTTTGTGCCGATGATGGTTGTTCTCGTGGCGGCGGCGAAGTTGCTGGGGGTGGTTTTTCCCGGCGCGGAGGCGGGCGATCGCTCCCCGATTTTTATCATCCTGATGGCGGGTGTGCAGTCGGGTGTGGAACTGGTGGTTTCGCTGGTTTCGGCGGTGGCGATGGCGCAAGCGATCAGGTCTGTTTTTTTAGGAAAATAAATGAAGATTTTTGTCACTGATCCAGACGGGGCAAGACATACCGTTGAAGCGGTCGAGGGCTGGCGCGTCATGGAAATTATTCGTGACAGTGGCTTTCCCATCAAGGCCGAGTGCGGCGGAGCCTGTGCCTGCGCGACGTGTCATGTGTATGTTGATGAACAGTGGATTTCAAAAATTCCGGCGATGCGGGACGAAGAGGATTATATGCTGGACGAGGCGTTCGATCGCCGCGAAAATTCCCGCCTGTCGTGCCAGATTATTATGAGCGAGGAACTGGACGGGCTGGAAGTGACGCTGGGGCGGGATCACGATTAGGGTGTCATTGCGCCAGTGTTATTGCATCGCATATTTTGGATATGCTTGATGGTTCATTGATGATGACGGCAGATTTTTTTGATTTTTTTATGTTTACTATCAGGCATATATTGTCGTTTGCTTGAGATAAGAAAATTGCGTTCAAGGTTTGATCGTCTTTTATAAAATTTTCATCTATTTCATGTTCGGTGTATTTTATTCCTGCTTTATCGCCGAAATGCTCACACAGGGTTTTTAACGGGCTTGTGTGCGCGGCGTCGGAGAAAATCCTGAGATTAAGCCCATTGATTGTGCAGGTGGCGATTTTTGATTCATTTTCAAGGGCGCGGTAAAATGCGGAGGTCAAAATTGTCTCTGGCGGAATTCCTGCAAGTTCTTGCAAGGAAGGGCTGACCTCCGGTTTTGCGGGAGCCGATCTTATGATGTTTATAAATTTTCCTTCATTGTTTCCGGACGTTTCTTTTGTTTTCCTTTTCTTGTCCGGATGCATATTTCTGGTGATGCGCCCAATGCTGTCGGGTTTTGGGGTTAATGTTTCTATGGCTTTTTTAATCTCTTCAGTAATCGTTCCGTTCTCGGGAAGGGGGGCAATGATGATTGTACGGTCATACACGCGTCCAATATGGGGTTGTTGAGAGGTAATTGCCCCTGTCATGTCTTTATAGAACGCGGCGGGTAATATATCTTCGCAGGCTTTAGGAAGAATATTTCTTATGGTTTTATTATCGGGAAGGACAATGTATTTTTTGTCGTTATCAAGAATTTTGGTTGGAATTTGGTTGTCGATGGCCATTGAGCTTATAGGGCCGATGAATTTTGCAAATACAGTACCATAAACGGTCAAATGCCCATCTTCTGAAAAAAGCAGGTGGGGAGTTTCCGGATGAAGAGGTTTTTCCAAATGGTTCCTGATATAGAACTCGACGTGCGGTTCTATGTTGATGTTCGGGTGTGGGAGAGCGGAGACCAGCGACGCAATGTTTAAATATAAATATTCCTGATGTGATGACAGCCCCGGTTTTAGAATGGCAGCACCGAGATTTGATCTTTCAGTCGGGCTCATTTTTTCAAATTGTAGCATAGTTTTTATCGGCAGGTCTGCGCTGGGCGCGAGATTGAAAAATTCTTTTGATCCACCCCAGTTTTTCAGCAAAAATCCGTTGAGCACATGTTTGTACGTCATAATACGGATTTCGTCGGAAGCAATCAGGGTGTCGCGGTTGCTGTTTCGGATGAAGGTACGCGCTTGAATATCGCCCGGCGGGATATAAAATTCTCTTGTGGTATTATTACTCATAATGACGCCATTTCCTTAAAAATATGAAAATAGCGATACCAAGATTTTTAAATTATGTCAATGATGTTATTGCAGTGTTTCCTGCCACGCCGCAAAACGGTAATCACCGGCGGTGATGATTTCCTTTTTGGCGACATAAACAGAGTGAAGTTTGCCCTCGATTTCCCGTGTCCAGAAGGTCAGGAATTTGAACAGGACAGGGTATTTCGGGGCGACGTCGTAATCCTGCCAGATGAATTCCTGCAACAGCCGTTCGTGATCCGGCATGTGATAGAGGATCTTCGCGGTGGTCAGACGGTAGTTTTTAAGCTGTAAATCCAGCTCGGCCATGTATTCATAATACCATCAATTCCATGAATTTTGAAGAAAAGCCTTGAATTTGTAGGAGTAATACCCTATCTATCTGGCACTCGCATTTGGCGAGTGCTAACACCCTAAATTATGGAGGAAAAAACATGGCAAAAGCAGCAGCAAAATTCCGCCCTTTGCATGATCGCGTTCTGGTACGCCGTCTGGAGCAGAGCGAAAAAACAGCCGGTGGGATTATCATCCCCGACTCGGCTAAGGAAAAGCCGATGGAAGGCGAAATCGTCGCTATCGGTACGGGTCACGTTAATGACAACGGTCAGGTTCGCCCGCTCGATGTCAAAAAAGGCGACAAGGTTATCTTCTCGAAATGGGCAGGCACAGAAGTCACAATCGACGGCGAAGAGCTGATGGTGAGGAAAGAGTCCGACATTATCGGCATCGTCGGTTAATAGAAATCTCAAAAAGGAGTATTCAAAATGGCAGCTAAAGAAGTTCGTTTTTACGAAGAAGCAAGAGAAGAAATCCTGAAGGGCGTGGACATCATTGCCAATGCCGTGAAGGTTACGCTCGGCCCCAAGGGTCGTAACGTGTTGATCGAGAAATCGTTCGGCGCACCGCGCTCGACGAAAGACGGCGTTTCGGTCGCAAAAGAAATTGAGCTGAAAAACAAGCGTCAGAACATGGGCGCGCAGCTGATTAAAGAAGTGGCCTCGAAAGCCAACGACCAGGCCGGCGACGGCACGACGACCGCGACCGTATTGGCGCAGTCGATTGTCCGCGAAGGCATCAAGGCCGTTTCCGCTGGACGCAATCCGATGGATTTGAAGCGCGGGATTGACCTTGCGGTTGCTCGTGTTGTTGAAGACCTGAAGAAGCGTGCAAAGAACGTCAAGACCAACGATGAAATTCGTCAGGTTGCGCTCATCTCCGCCAATGGCGATGAGGAAATCGCCAGCAAGATGGCCGAAGCGATGGACAAAGTGGGCGACCACGGCGTTATCACCGTTGAAGAAGCCAAGTCTCTTGAGACGGAACTGAATATCGTCGAAGGGATGCAGTTTGATCGTGGTTATCTGTCGCCGTACTTCATTACGGATGCGGACAAGATGATCTGCACGCTGGAAAACCCCTACATCCTGCTGCACGAAAGCAAACTGTCCAACCTGCAATCCATGTTGCCTGTTCTTGAGGCCGTGGTTCAGTCTGGCCGTCCTCTGCTCATCGTTGCGGAAGATGTCGAAGGCGAAGCTTTGGCGACGCTCGTGGTCAACAAGCTGCGCGGTGGTTTGAAAATCGCGGCTGTGAAGGCTCCCGGTTTCGGCGATCGCCGCAAGGCAATGCTGGAAGATATGGCCGTCCTCACGGAAGGTCAGGTTATTTCTGCCGATCTCGGTATCAAGCTGGAAAATGTCACGCTCGACATGCTCGGCCAAGCGAAGAAGGTGACAATCTCGAAAGAGGACACCACCATCGTCGACGGCAAGGGCAAGAAAAAGGAAATCGAAGCCCGCATCAGCCAGCTTAAGCGTCAAATCGAAGAATCCGACAGCGACTACGATAAGGAAAAACTGCAAGAGCGTCTGGCGAAACTCGCTGGCGGCGTTGCAGTTCTCCGTGTTGGCGGCGCGACGGAAGTCGAAGTGAAAGAACGCAAAGACCGCGTTGACGACGCGCTGCACGCAACCCGTGCGGCTGTCGAGGAAGGCATCATCGCCGGCGGCGGAGCGGCTCTCCTTTATGCAACAAAGGCTCTGAAAGACCTGGAAGGCGCGAACGACGATCAAGACGTTGGTATTGAGATCATCCGCAGGGCGATCCAATCCCCGATCCGTCAGATCGTTGAGAACGCTGGTGACGAAGGTTCCGTCATCGTCGGCAAAATGATGGAGCAGAAAGACCATAATTTTGGTTTTGATGCCCAGAACGGCAAGTTCGTCGATCTCGTGAAGTCGGGCATTATCGACCCTGTGAAGGTCGTTCGTGTTGCGCTTCAGGATGCTGCGTCTGTTGCTGGCCTCCTCATCACCACCGAGTGCATGATTACCGATGCACCTGAGGACAAAAAAGATTCCTCAGGCGGCGGCATGGGCGGCGGTATGGGCGGCATGGGCGGCATGGATTTCTAATCCGTCCCTCGCTTTTAAAGAATACGAAAGGCCGTCCTTCGGGGCGGCCTTTTTTGTTCCACACAGTCGTCATTCCCGCCAAGGCGGGAATCCATTTATCCGTCTTCACAGATGTCCGAATTTCGGGCATATCCTGTCCATGACTATCTTCTTCAACCTCTTTACCAACCTCCTTCCCCTCTATGCCCTGATCGGGGCGGGGTTTTTGTATGGGCGGTATTTGAGGATCGACATCCAAACGCTTATCAATCTGGTGCTTTATCTGTTCATTCCGGTTGTGGTGTTCGGGTTTGTGGCGCGGGTCGAGATGCAGCCCGCCTATGTTTTGCTGCCAATTCTGGTTTTCGGCATTTCCTGCGCTATCGGTTTTTCGATGCTCCGGCTTGGCCGGGTGATTTACGGGGACTCGCAGGCGAATGTGCTGTCGATGTGTACTGCGATGGGCAATCTCGGGTATTTCGGCTTGCCTCTTGTTTTGTTGTTGTTCGAGGAAAAATGGGTCGGCGTTTATATGTTCATGCTGATTGGCGGCGTGCTTTATGAGGCAACCGCCGGATATTATATCGCCGCACGCGGCGCATTTACGGTGCGGGATAGTCTTATCAAGGTTCTAAAGTTCCCTTCTATTTATGCCCTGTTGGCAGGGATGATGGTTAATTATGCTGGGGTTGCGCTGCCGGAGGCGTTTTGGACGTACTGGACGTATGCTAAGGGCGGTTACGTTATTATTGGAATGATGATTATCGGCGCGGCATTGTCGAAAACGCCGCGTCTTGCGATTTCGCCCCGGTTTTTGTCGCTGGTTTTTCTGGGCAAGTTTGTTTTGTGGC
>JBASFN010000150.1:0-5615 GCA_049653045.1 Alphaproteobacteria bacterium | reverse complement strand
CGTCGTCTTGCCAAGGATTGGGAAAATCTCACCCGCTCAGCACTTGCTTACATTCGCCTCGCCTCAATCCGCCTTATGCTCAGGCGGCTTTGTAATCCTTCGTAATGTTCCGGTACGGACTCTAAGACCTTTTTCATTCGCCTTGTTTTTCAGTGCTTTTATCTTCTCGCTCTTATTAATGATGGTTTCGATGACGTTGTCACCCAATGCACGCCATCCTTCGATCCGCTCCACGGCTTTCATGGCTTCTTCGTTTTCAATGATGCGACGGAGCGTGTCGTTATCCACATTCACTAGTAGGGCGCTTTCCCACTTGCGGGCAAGCAACGTACCTGTCGTTCCGGCCATCGCTATGTCCAGAATGCCACCCGCGTCGATTTGCGTCATGTTCGCGCCGTCATAGGCCAGCACTGGCAAGAAACTCACTAGTTCTCGCACGGCAGCTTCCGGGTTAGCTTCGCCCGGAGCAAGGCCTATGCCGTAATCGCTGAGTTGCCGTAACGCCCGTGTAGGCGCAAAGTCGAATATGAAGCATACTGGCTTTAGGATTTCTTCCTCATTCGGATTGTCGCCGTTTGGGTTCTTAATGCTCCATGGCGACTGCACACGAAAAGCAGCTTGAAAATATGTCTCCGGACTTTTTAGGTTTCGTAGCATGAGGATGCTGGACCACTGCGCTACTGTAACTCCAGTAGTCAGCTTGCCACATGATAGCGTGATCGTCTTGCTCTCAAAGCCACTGCCAATGGCTTTTCGTACTGGGGGCAACGCCTCCAGCCCGATTCCCGCTTGTGATCCTGCGGCGACAATTACTTTGTATTCTTGCCAGAAAGTGTTGTGCCGCTCAGCCAACAGATTAGCCATAGCATGGCAGGCCGCTACATTCGGCAGAAACCAGAACGAATGTTGCAAGTAGGGCAACAGACGCGCATCCGAATATGGAAACGGTGGCCGCGTGCCTGTCTTAAGCGACTCCACAGCACGAGGCGCATATTGGCCGCGAATTATGTCTAGCCACTTCTGCACGTCGCTTTTGTGTTTGAAACGGGCCTTTTTGTCTTCGCCGGTAGCTTCAAAGAATGCGTTCAGATCAAACTCATCGAATTCACCACCATTCGCTATGGCGACCAACTCATCCGGCATCTGATATGTGAGCAACCGCACTTGAGGCAGCGCCGCATAGGGATTCTTCTTGCCGGGGTACTTTTGTGTGAACTCGGCCTTGGCACGTTGCTCGTCGGTGTAAGTCCAATTGAAGATTTGTTCCTCGATGAATTCGCCTGTCGCCAGCGCCTTGAACGGTGTACCAGAAAGGTAAAGGTAAGCACGCGTGGTAATAGGTAGAAATTCACTTGATAAGCCGGAAAGGTCTTCGTTTACCTTTTCCAATCCGTAGGCGTACTCGTGCGAGGTTTCCTTTCTTGCGACGTGTTCATCCTCGCCCTCAAACAATTCCTTGGCTGTATCGCGCCATGCACCAAAGTGGTATTCGTCGAACACCACTAAATCCCAGTTTACAGCGTGGAGCCATTCGTTTTTGCTTTTGACGGTGCCTGTAGCGCGTTCGCGGCCAAGCAGGTCTTGAAACGAGCCGAAATAAACAAGAGGCATATTTGCAGAAATCTGACTAGGGTCTCTTCCTGAGCTTCGGGAGAGATATTGCCAGCCCACAAATTCCGTATGGCTTTCCAAATCCTTCTGCCATGCGTCTTCCACTGCGGGCTTAAAAGTGACGACTAGTACACGTTTGGCCCCCAGTTTTTTTGCAAGCTGGTATGTCGTGAAGGTTTTGCCAAAGCGCATCTTGGCGTTCCAAAGGAATCGCGGCGTAGCCTTCTTATTCTCGGCCCAAATACTTTGATAATAAGAATAGGTTTTGTCCACTGCAGTCTGCTGTTCCCAGCGCGGAGGAAAATTCTGGTCTCGTGCGCCCTCAATGGGTTGGCCCTTGTGAAGCGCGTTGAGAGCGGCCTGTACATCCTTTACTGTGCAGCGCATCCATTCCAATTCATGATGTTCATGGCCTTTGCGCTTGAGAGCAGTCCGTACCTCGTGGTCACTTATAATGCTGCCATCATCGCGCTCGGCGGATTCGTCAAGAACAATGGTGAATTTTATGGCTGCGGTCCTAGTTTGTTCGGCGATGCGTTGTTTAACGTCGCGTGTAGTTTGGCCAACCTTGAGCAAGCCGTTATGCGTTGCGTCATCTATTGCATAGGCGTAGATGCGGGGTCTGGCTTGCGGTCTGAGTGCAAGAATTTCTTCGATGGGCTTACTCATCGTCGCCGTTATCCAAGCTCATTGGCCTGATTTGCGATGTGATATATGCCTGCTCCTTAGCCGTGATACCGTACTTGTCGTAGAGCAGTTCATCTGTCCATGTCTGGTTCCAAGTCTGCATGGGAACCCAAGCATAAGTTGAGTTCAGTGCGTGCTGAGTAATCTTGCGTTGGGAAACAAGGAAGCGGAAAAAACGAGTAGTGTAATACGACTGAAGACTATTGGCCGCTTTTTCAGAGCCAACATGAAAGAACAGGAACGATTGAGTGCAGATCGATGGCGATGGTGCGATTTGAGGCTTGCCAAGTATTTGATGCGGAAGCGTATCACCACCATTGTACGCTTCAGGAACCAGAACCTTCCAAGTTTCAATCAGGTGGGTGTTCTTAGAGACGTTCTTTCTCCCGACATAGCCAACACCGCGCTTCATCCTACGAATGTAATAGAGTGGCACATCGGCTGAACGTTGTGTTTCGTGAAATTCATCAAAGTTTGACGCAAATCCAAATGCAGTGTCACGGGTGAGGATGGTATTGATTGATTGTTCGCCGTGCTTCAGTACCTTGTGCAGAATAGAAATCGCCCGTCCATCCCGGACAAAAACATCGTATTCACCGAGGTTTCGGGCGACAGGCCCAACAATCTCACCGCCACGAATTGTAGTCACATTGCAATCCCCCTTATGGGTCGCATCCCAAAGGAAGTAGCAGACGCCAGCCTTGATCTCGACGCCGGGAAATACATCGCTTGCCGATGGATAGTCCACCAGCTCTCTCATATGGCTACCTCCCAGCATTGTCTGGCGGAACTCGTCTAGACCTCTACCGCCTGCGAGCCAGCGAGACGGCATAACCATGCTGAGATAACGCGGCTCCAGTTTCATCGCCTGTTCAACGAAAAGGTGATAAATTGAAGAATCGCTGCTGCCGCCAGCACCACCAGCCATTTGATAAGGTGGATTGCCGATGATTACGTCAAACTGCATGTTACCTCCAAAAATTTCTGCGAGTCGGGCTTTAATGTTGTTAGCGTGGATGAACGCATAGGCATGGGTTTCAAGCCCTTCTTTGCGGTCGAAAGTCGTCTTCGGCGCTCCACAGAAAACGCATTTGCCGGCCCCCCATGTGTGCTTCATCTGTTCGAACCAGATGTTCCCCGAGTCGTTATTGAAACACGTGGCGATGGAATGACTGCCATTTGCGTATTTGCTACAATAGACGCTGCGCCGTGCCAGAAGACTTGTTAGGTGTGTGATGCCGATACCAAATATCTGCTTGGTAAGGATATGATCAACGCGCTTTTGCAAATTAGAAATCTCATCTGCCAAGCCTACTGTTAACCTGCTGGTGATCTCACGCAGAAAGACACCGCTCTTGGTAAAGGGGTCAAGGAATTTCACATCCTTATTAGCCCAAAGGTCAGCGCCATTATGATCTGCAGCCCATGCAGCCGCTAGTGTGTCTAGCATCCGGTTTGCAAACTGCGGCGGAGTAAAAACTTCATCGTTGCTGAGGTTGGCGATACAGGTTAGTACGTCGGGGTTTCGGCCCCTTAGAGTAAAACTGGCTTGCTCTCTCTGGGCTTCTTTCATGCGGCCTCCTGTGAGGATGCTCCAGCCAATTCCTTCACGCTCATTAGCGGCCAAGCCTTGATAGGTTTAAAGATTTCATGCTTTCCCAAGTGTGCGAATAGCGAACCCTCAGCACTGTAAGCTGACGAGCCTGTCAGAACATCAAAGCGGAAATCCCGGCGCTGAAACTTGCCCTTACCAAGATAACCCCACTCAGCGAACATGATAGGTTTGTCGTCACTGGCTTTCATTGTCAGTGCATCGCCATGAACGAGGTTGAGCGACAACACGAGGCAGGCCGCGCGGTAAAAGTCGTCTGCTTCGTTAAGACCGAGATATTCGGCAAAGATATCGAGCAAGTTGGCGCGACATTCGGCAATATTGTCGGATAAAAGCTCTATGCCGTAAATGCACATCACGCCGAGTAAGGCATAATGACTTTTCTCAAAATCGGACTGGCTGTATTTGAGATCTACAGCAGCCAGCTTGCGCTGTAAGACGCGCGTTAGAAAATTACCGCTGCCACAAGCTGGTTCAAGAAAACGTGAATCAATACGCTCGGTTTCTCCCCTGACAAGATCAAGCATAGCCTCAACCATCCATGCTGGAGAAAAAACCTCCCCATGGTCGGCAACGCGCTTTTTTGACTTAATCAGGCTCACAGAAACATCCCTACGAACATATTTTTATTACAACCGTTCTGTTGCTGCCCCTAAAAATCCGGTAATGACAAGAATATTTCCAGGCCATTGGTCGGAGCAGTTACCTAACTTTTGACAGGTCAACAAAAATGATCAGATCATTCCATTGTTTAGCATGATGGAATCAATTCAGACTAAGCTCAAAACTCATTAACAACAACCAGAACTTGCAATGAAATCAGTGAGTAGCGTGATGTTAGACAGGAATTGGCTTTAGCGTGTTCACACCGGGTATCATGGGTTTGCAGCCGAACAATCGTGGCTCCGCGCCGAAAGCGGTGAACGCATTCAGCATCGGCTGATCGTTTTGAATGTGGACATGATTGTCTGGCACGGGAAGCATGGCAGAATGCCGTTTGGATGCATCCGGTAGTATTTCCACCCCACAGGCTGCATACAGGGATGTGTATGCGTCTGATCTTGAACCAAGCAATGGGATAGCTGGGCTGGCCGGTAATTGTCCGGGAATCTGCATTCCCCATTTTCTTGTCTCAGCCTCGTATTTTATGGCCAACAGTGAGGTGGCAATCACATTTTCAAGAATATGTGTTTCTGGCAGATTGCCGTTATGCCAAGGGCGGATATCGGCACGAGGTTGCCCAATAGCGGTCGCTCGCCCCTTTGTAGCGATAAAGCGGATGTCGTGTTGGCCATCTTTCCAGCGAACGACAAAGTTATGGGGATCGTGCAGGCCGTCTCTTTTTAGGGGGATAACCCTGACATCTACCAACCAGCGATTCATCAGGTCGTTGGGAAGCTCCTTAATCTCCAGTACTGCACTATCAGAACCCGTGCCGATAGCGGCTCCGTTGCCGCCAAGCGTCTTCATCATCTTGGTATTGTCAGCGTTGACCTCACCGAACCGATAGAACATCCCATCGTGTTCAAGCATGTTTTGGAGGCTGATCCGCTCAAAACACGCCCCCAAGCTGTCTTTTGGCAACTCTTTGCCCTGCGGCCTAGTACGGATAAGCTGGCGCAGTTGGCTGGTGAGCAAGCAAACGTCTTCCGTGTAAGTTGAACGGCCAGCCCTGCCATCCGAAATAATCCCGACCGTATCCCAA
>JBASFN010000149.1:0-1886 GCA_049653045.1 Alphaproteobacteria bacterium | reverse complement strand
GACAACGAAGAACAGGACAGCGCATTAGGGCGGGGGGCGGAGATTATTTCCGGCTATGTTCGCAAGCTGGAAGATAGGCCGGGTGTTTACCGCATGATCGGGGCGAAGGGCGATGTGCTCTATGTCGGCAAGGCGCGGGCGCTGAAAAAGCGTGTTGTCTCTTATACGAAGGTCGATAAACTTCCGGTGCGATTGCAGCGCATGGTGGCGTTGACGGCGTCGATGGAATTTTCTGAGACGCATACTGAGGCCGAGGCGCTGCTCCTTGAATCTAACCTGATTAAAAAATTGAAGCCGCGTTTTAATATCCTGATGCGGGATGATAAATCGTTTCCCTATATTCTGTTGACTGGTGACCATGATTTTCCGACCATCCGCAAGCATCGAGGGGTGAAAAAGGCAAAAGGTACGTATTATGGTCCGTTTGCCGGGGCGGGGGATGTCAACCGCACGATTGCCATGCTCCAGCGTATATTTATGCTGAGGAATTGTTCGGACAGTTATTTTGAAGCGCGCAAACGCCCGTGTTTGCAATATCATATTAAACGCTGCACCGCGCCGTGCGTTGGTTATGTTTCAAAGGAAAAATATGAAGAACAGATCGCGGGGGCGCGGGATTTTCTTGAGGGGAAAAGCCGCGTTCTTCAGGATCGCTATACAAGCCTGATGGAGGCGGCAAGTCAGGCCATGGATTATGAGGGCGCGGCATTATTTCGTGATCGTATCCGCGCATTAACCGCGATACAGGCGCGGCAGGATGTCAACATCGAGGGGCTGGGTGATGTGGATGTCTTTGCGCTGGCGCGCAGGCACGGGAAAAGCTGTGTCGAGGTTTTCTTTTTCCGTTCGGGTCAGAACTACGGTAATCGTTCCTATTTCCCGCAGCATGATGTCGCGGATACGGACGCAGCCGTGATGGCGGCTTTTCTCGCTCAGTTTTACGAGAATAAGCCCGTGCCAAGGGATATTATTGTCAGTCATGCGCCGGAAGAAAAAAAGCTGTTGGAGGAGGCGTTGTCATCGCGGGCGGGAGCGGTTGTGAAAATTTTGCTGCCTGAGCGCGGTAAGCGTAGGCGGGTGCTCGATTTTGTTTCCAAAAATGCTGAATTTTCCCTTGAGAGGCATGAGGCGGAAAAGGCAGGCGAGGAAAAAATCCTGCGCGGGGTGGCCGATTTGTTTGGCCTTGAAAACTTGCCGCAAAGGATCGAGGTTTATGATAACAGCCATATATCGGGCACGAATATGGTGGGGGCGATGATCGTGGCGGGGGTGGAAGGCTTGCGGAAATCCGCTTATCGGAAGTTCAATATAAAAACGGCTGATGCGTCGGATGATTACGGCATGATGCGCGAGGTTTTATCCCGGCGTTTTGCGCGGGAGATGAAAAATGATCCTGAAATGACGGGCGCGTCATGGCCGGATATTGTTTTGATCGACGGCGGGCAGGGGCAATATAACATCGCGGCGGAAATTCTGGCTGAATATGGGCTACAGGATATGATTATGCTGGTCGGCATCGCCAAAGGCGAAGAGCGCAACGCCGGGCGGGAAAAGTTTTTTGTCGCCGGGAAAAAATCGTTCATGTTGCTGCCGAATGATCCGGTTTTGCATTATCTGCAACGGCTGCGGGATGAGGCGCATCGTTTTGCAATCGGGGCGCATCGCACGCGCCGAACGATGCAGATTGGCGGGTCGATGCTTGACGAAGTGCCAGGGATTGGGGCGAAGCGAAAGAAGTTGTTGCTCCAGCATTTCGGTTCGGCCAAGGCGGTGGCGGAAGCGGGGGTGCATGATCTTGAAAAAATAACTGGCATTTCCAAAGCCTTCGCCCGGAAAATTTATGACCATTTCCATTAAGCTGTTGATTTTATGTTAATAATAAATGC
>JBASFN010000148.1:0-3915 GCA_049653045.1 Alphaproteobacteria bacterium | reverse complement strand
TGATAGACGGTCTTGATGAGCGTATCGCCAGAGCCGTACAGGATGATGTCGCGGTGCTCCTGTTTCATTTTCGACCATGGTATGTCGATACGAAATTCAAAATGATCCGCGACGGCCTGCATGGCTTGAAGATAGAATTTTGCGAATGCGCCCTCCCATGGGGCGCTGGCTCCCCCGGCGACGCTTTTTGACGGGTCGGGGATAACCAGATCTTCTGTAACCAGCATCCGCACGCCAAGCCCGTCGCATTCCGGGCAGGCACCATGCGGCGAGTTGAACGAGAACAGGCGCGGCTCAATCGCGGGGATGGTAAAGCCCGAAACCGGGCAGGCGAATTTTTCCGAGAATAACGTGCGTTCGCCGTTATCGGCGTTTTCAACGATTATCAATCCTTCGGCGAGGCGCAAGGATGTTTCCACCGAGTCCGCCAACCGGTTGCCGAGGTCATCGCGGATCACGAGGCGATCCACCACGACTTCAATATCGTGTTTCAGTTTTTTGTTGAGATCGGGAACATCATCAATTTCATAGAGTTTTCCGTCCACCTTGACGCGTTGGAATCCTTTGGCACGGAGGTCTTTGAATTCCTTTTTATATTCGCCCTTTCGTCCGCGCACGATGGGGGCGAGGATATACAAACGCACAGTGTCATCCTGAGGAGCTGAAAGCGACGAAGGATCTCCTTTTTTCTTTTGGGATCCTTCGCTGCGCTCAGGATGACAGCGCATGGCTAAAATCCTCTGGACAATCTCGCTGGCGGACTGACTTTCAATCGGCAATCCGGTTGCTGGGGAATAGGGAATGCCGACCCGCGCCCACAACAGGCGCATATAATCGTAAATTTCTGTTACCGTCCCGACGGTAGATCGGGGATTCTTGCTGGTGGTTTTCTGTTCGATGGAAATAGCGGGCGATAATCCTTCGATGGAATCCACATCCGGCTTTTGCATCATTTCTAAAAACTGGCGGGCATAGGCCGAGAGGGATTCGACATAACGACGTTGTCCTTCGGCATAGATCGTATCGAACGCGAGCGACGACTTCCCCGACCCCGACAGGCCGGTGATGACCACGAGGGAATCCCGGGGGATGTCCACGTCGATGTCCTTCAGGTTATGTTCTCGTGCGCCGCGTACCGAGAGAGTTTTAAGCATAGGCGTTTATATGGCGCGGACAGCCCGAATGTCCAGAGTTTAAGAGAGGGAGTCGTTTTCTAGCAGGGCGTGTTGCGGGCGAATATTCAGGATTTTTCTTCCTTCGCCTTTTGCCGCTTTCATGGCGTATAATTCTTTATCGGCTTGTTCAAAGGTGGTTTGCGGCGTGTCCGACGGGGTGGCTGTATAAAATCCATGACTGACGCCGATATTGATTTCTAAACCGTTGCCAACGGCAATCCATGTTTTTTTGCGGTTTTCTTCGATTTTCTTAAGAACTTTAAGGATTGATTCTTCATCCGCGTTTACAAGGACAATGGCAAATTCCTCCCCGCCAATGCGGGCGCAGAAATCGGTTTCACGGAGCGAGGCACGCAAGATGTCCTTGGAAAAGCATTTTAATATTTGATCGCCCATAGGATGGCCGAGCTCATCGTTGACGTTTTTAAACCCGTCAATGTCCAGAACGATAATGGTATAATTCTGTGCTTTATCGCGTTTCTCGCTGTCTTTTGATTTTCTTTTGTCGCCCTTGTAAGTCTGGTTCATTTCCATGCTCAAGCGATCAAGGAGATTTTCAAAATATCTCCTGTTATTGAGTTCCGTCATGTGATCGGTGGCGACTTCCGTAACAAGAGTTTCGTTTTCCAGCCGGAGGCTCTTATTATCTTCCTGTTCCTTTTGCAGCACATATAAAAGATTTTCGACCGACGAGGGGTTATGCTGGAGTATGGAGAGGGCGATTTTTAAAATCTCAGCCCTGGTCATGCCCGTTAGATCGGGGAAATGATCGTTCGCCAGGTCAGGATTCCTGACCGAGTGAAATTGCGGGCTTGGCCGTGTCATCTTTTTATCATGGGACATTTACTTTCTATATATTATTTCCATATAAATAAGCAAGATAATTCGGCGCGAGGGCAAAAAACTTCAGGATTTATGCGGGAAAACGGGGTTTGTTCTCTATACATCCTTTGCTGAACCCGGCTATAGTACGGGGAATCATCTCAAGAGGAACAAAACACATGGCTGGCAGCGTAAATAAAGTAATTCTCGTTGGAAATCTGGGGAAAGACCCGGAGGTACGGGCGATGCAATCGGGCGACCGGGTTTGCAATCTTTCCGTCGCAACATCCGAGAGCTGGAAGGATAAGTCGAGCGGCGAGCGCAAGGAAAAAACCGAATGGCATCGCGTGGTGGTGTTCAACCAGAACATCGTCACGGTTTGCGAAAATTACCTGAAAAAAGGGGCGAAGGTTTATATTGAAGGCCAACTGGAAACCCGTAAATGGACGGATAAGGACGGCGCGGAGAAATATTCAACCGAGGTTGTGATTAAACCGTTCCGGGGTGAACTGACCATGCTGGATTCCAAGGGCGGCGGCTCCGGGTTCAAAGATAGCGGCGCGAATGATTACGCGCCCGGCCCGTCTTCATCGGCTCCGGCCAAGGCGGCGGCGGGCGGCGGCAACGCCAATGACTTTGAAGACGACATTCCGTTTTAACAATCTTTTGGATGAAGGTTTGACCATGAAATTTGTTTTATCTCTTTTTGTTTTGTCATGCGCTGTATTTTCATCGCCAGTTTTTGCCGAGGAATCTGTTGCGCAAAACCCTGCGGCTGCGGCTCCCGCTGCGGCGGCGGCTGTGCCCGCGCAAGATCCGGCAACATTGGATCAGCGTGTTGCGCTGGCCAAAAAATGGCATGAATTGATGCCCGTTCCCGTGCGCGATCAGGTAAACGGCGCGATCGACGAGGTGGCCAACACTCAACCCGAGAACGAGCGCGAGATTTTCCGTGCCAACATGAGAAACGCGCTCAACTATCAGGCGTTGGAAAAAATTTCCATCGATGCAATGGCCGAGATTTACACCGTTCCGGAACTTCAGGCTCGCGTCGATTACTACAGCAAGCCCGAGGCGCAATCGGCCGCGAAAAAAGACAACAGCTACGCCGAGAAAATCTATCCGGAAATCATCCGCATGCTGGACAAAGCCATCATGCAGGCGCGCACCGGCGGCACGGGACAGTAACGAAGAGTAAACCATGACCATCACATCCGAACCTATCGACAATCTCCCCTCAATCAATCTTGAAGACGAGATGAAGCAATCCTATCTCGATTACGCCATGAGCGTGATCGTGAGCCGGGCGTTGCCGGACGTGCGCGATGGTTTGAAACCCGTCCACCGCCGCATTTTCTACGCGATGCGCGAGGGCGGCTATTCTTCCGACAAACCCTATAAAAAATCCGCCCGTATCGTCGGGGACGTGATGGGTAAATACCACCCGCACGGCGATTCCGCGATTTACGAATCCATGGTGCGGATGGCACAGGATTTCTCGCTTCGCTTGCCCCTCATTGACGGGCAAGGGAACTTCGGCTCGATGGACGGCGACCCGGCGGCGGCGATGCGCTATACCGAGGCGCGACTGAACAAAGAGGCGGAGGCGTTACTCGACGACATCGACAAAGACACCGTCGATTTTCAGCCCAACTACGATGAATCGACGACTGAACCCACCGTCCTCCCGGCGCGGATTCCAAATTTGCTGGTCAATGGTGCGGGCGGTATTGCCGTCGGTATGGCCACCAACATCCCGCCGCACAATCTTGTTGAAGTCGTCGATGCCTGCATCGCTATGGTCGCCAATCCCGATCTTACGACCGAGGAAATCAACGTGATTATTCCGGGTCCCGATTTCCCGACCGGCGCGCTCATCCTGGGCCGAAACGGCATCCGCTCGGCGTACCATACCGGC
>JBASFN010000147.1:0-5662 GCA_049653045.1 Alphaproteobacteria bacterium | reverse complement strand
TCAGCCCGAGAACAACCAGCATGATCTGCTGCTCACCAAATTCGTTGGCGTGCAGGACAAGATGCCAAAGTTCTTTCAGGAACAGGAAGACATAGACGCATTGCGCCACGATCAACCCCAGATACAGTGGTAGTTGGAGCCAGCGTGAACTGAAAATCAACAGAGGCAGCGGGCGCAAGTGCGCGTATGATTCTTTATGATCCATGCGGGTGATATTAGCCACCGCGATCCAGAAATACCAGCCAGCACGTACACGACGGAAAAGCCGGAACAGGAGCGTACTGATTTCTGTTTCGAATTGGCGGTGGGCGGAGGACTCAAACCTGAATGCGTCTAAGATGCACCCCAGCATTTGCCGATGTTTCCTCATTCCTACCTAAACATTTCCCGTTTGCTACGCGAAGAGATGCTACCGAATATAACGGAACAAAAAATAGCTGCCACCGATACCGACACTATTGCGGGGCATTCTACCAGCGCAGCATCTTTTTGCCAAGAAGGCTGCCGACCATCCCCAAAACTAAGATAGAAAAGCCGTAATAGACTGAAATGTACAGGGCGAAATCCCTGTCGCAGTGAAGAGCGTAAGCTGTCGCGGCCAAGGTTCCCGCGCTCACTCCGGCAAGAAAACCTAAAAGAGTTGGATGCGGCGAAGCCGTTTTGGAGAACCAGAATTTCCACGCCATCATCAAAGCTACACCGCCGCTGCCCAGGATCACCGACAGGCAATAAGGAACCGAACTGTCCTGCAGGCTTTCAACCATTGTCTGAAACGAATACTGGGTTGTTTGGGCGGCAAACTGCCAAACCAGTACAGCCGTTCCAAGCACCAGTGGAATAAGATGCAATCCTTTGATTTTTCCAGAGGGACGCGAGATATCCGTGATCAGCATGACACTGCCGAGCCAGGCAAGGAAAAACAGGCCTGGCTTCCAGAACATGGCCCCTGTTTGAACGGCGTGAGCATAGTCGCCGCGCAGCCCCATAAGGCCCAATATCATGGCCGCGATCAGAACCAAGCACGCTGTGCAGTGCATCCATAATTTAAAATTGACCAAGGGCTTTCGAGGGCTAAGGTCTGCCACCAGTTGATCGATGAGAGGGTCAGTCATCTTGAACCTCCTCGACGGCGGCCATCATCTTTTTCATGCCGCGATGGACCATGATTTTGACATTTGAAGGGCTGTGCCCTGTCTTCTGGCTGACTTCTTCGACGCTCATTTCCTGCAGCTTGATCATCTCGATCATTTCCGCTTGAGCCGGAGGGATAAGTTTAAGCAATGTTTTGACGTCGTGCTTGGCGCACTCGTCACGATCATGTTCTTGAGATGGGAATTCCTGATCCAGCTCCGTCTCGACGTATTTTAGTGTCTTGCGCATGTGGTCGATCCAGCGATGACGCGCGACAGCCGCTATCCATGGGCCAAAGGGATAGTTCGGATCAAAGGTCTGTCTCTTTGCATGTAAAGTCATCAACGTATCCTGCACCAAGTCCTCGATGGCGTTTCGGTGGATTCGTTTTCCGAAATACGCAGTCAGCCATGGCCGAAGATCGGTCAGCAGCAGACGGTAAGCGTTCTGGTCGCCTTTGAGGGCGGCACGCATCCAATCGTCCCATCTATTGCTGTTATACGTTGTCATCGGCCCGTGGTTACACCCTGGAAGAAAAATGTTGAGTCAGGTGTAACCAGACCGTTAAGGGCACGTATTAACACCATTGAACGCGTCATAAAGGCTCGTTTGCGGTCATCTTAACGAATGTGCCGCTTTTTGTCCACGTAACAACCAACCTCAAGAGGAAAAAACCATGAAACTTTCCAAATCCCTTATGACTGTAGCCGCTCTTGGTGCCTTCGTTGCCGGTGCTGCTTTGATGGCTCCCGAAGCGCAAGCCGCCAAGGAAGGTTATGAAATGTGTTCTGGCATCGTGAAAGCGGGTCAGAACGACTGTCAAGCGAATGGCCACAGCTGTGCGGGTCAAGCCAAGGCCGATGCCGCCGCTGGCGAATGGATCTACGTTCCGAACGGCACCTGTGAGAAGATCGTCGGCGGTACCGTTGCCAAGAAAATGTAATCTAGCTGAGTTTAGGAGTTCCCGTCATGCAGCAACACACGCTTGAACGATCTGGTATCGGCCTACGATCGCCGCATGTACGGGAACTTTTGGATTCAAAAACAAATATCGGCTTTCTTGAGGCCCATTCGGAAAATTACTTCGGCGGTGGTTTGCCACGCAAGCAGATCCGACAGATTGCGGAGATGTATCCTGTGACATTGCACGGCGTCGGGCTTTCTCTGGGGCGCGCCGACGGGCTGGATCAAGAGCATATCAGGCAAATCAAATCTCTGGTGGATGATATGAACCCCGTCTTCGTCTCAGAACATTTAACATGGAGTGGGTATAGCCATATCCATGTACCAGATCTGTTGCCGATCCCCTTTATTAATGAAGCGCTGGATGTGTTCGCGGCACATGTGATTGAATTTCAGGATAAAATTGGACGACAAATTATCGTTGAAAATCCATCCAATTATCTGGCCTTCGCCAATCTCGACTATACCGAAACAGAATTTTTGAATGCGCTGGTCGAGCGCACGGGTTGCGGGCT
The DNA here is from genome assembly GCA_049653045.1 of Alphaproteobacteria bacterium. Taxonomy (GTDB): domain Bacteria; phylum Pseudomonadota; class Alphaproteobacteria; order Micavibrionales; family Micavibrionaceae; genus UBA7657. The sequence continues at coordinate 3,053 of JBASFN010000147.1, read as the reverse complement.
TTTGCTCGATATCAACAATATCGCCGTCAGCGCGCACAACCTTGGTTATGACGCGCTCGCCTATATCAACGACATCAAGTCCGATGGTTGTGTCAAACAATTCCACCTGGCCGGATATCAGGTCAACGAGCTAGAGGATGGCGAAAAAATTTATCTCGACACCCATGGCAAGCCCGTTTATCCGGAAGTCTGGGAGCTTTATGCCCACGCACTGCGCAGGTTTGGCGATGTGCCGACACTGATCGAATGGGACGCCGATATTCCAGTGCTTGATGTTTTGATTGCCGAGGCTGCCAAGGCGGATGACGTACGCACCCGTGTGAAGGGAGAGCGCCATGACCGCGCTGCGTGATATTCAGACCGCTTTTATGCACGATATTTATACGGGTGAGCAGACCAGTGCTGTCTTTCTTGATACATCCATCTCGTCGCCTGCGCGCCTTAGCATTTACGGCAATAACACGGTTCTGGGTCTGGCTGACGTTTTGGCGAATGCTTATCCAGTTATAAAACGGATTGTGGGCGAAGAATTTTTCAAAACGCTTGCGCGACATTATTTAAAGGCGCATCCACAGCCCGCTGGTAACCGTCACCTATTTGGCGGAGATCTGGCGGTTTTTCTAAAGGGTTTTGCTCCAGCTGCTACCCTGCCGTATCTATCCGATATCTCCGCGCTGGAATGGGCGCATTTCCAATCCGGCATCGCCGATGAAGGAGAAACGCTTGATTTTAATGTGTTGACGACGGCTATGTCGGCAGATCCAGCCTTTGTCTTGGCTCTACATCCAAGCGTTCATGTTATCGCACAGAGCTATAACGCGCTTGATATCTGGCAGGAGCATCAAAAAGATGAACCAGGGACGATCCAGCTTGCGCAGGAAGATCATACGCTTGTGGTCTGGCGTACGACGGATGACAGCGTTCTTATCAGAAAGGCCTCTCCAGCCTTCGCGTTACTTCTGGATTGTTGCCAAAAAGACATTTCCTTCGCTGAAGGCATGACCATCGCCGGAGAAGGCGTCCACGATATGAACGCCTTTCAACAAGAATTCGCCGAAGCCGTGAGCCTCGGCATTTTTACGCAAACAGAAAAGGAAATATCTCATGATTAAATGCGTATGTTCTGTGATGGATAAATTCACAGCAAAATCCAGCTGGCTTCAATCGGCAGCATTACTCGCTGCGAGGCTCTGGATCGCCAAGGTGTTCTTCATGTCGGGGCTAGTGAAGATAAAAAGCTGGAGTTCTACAATCGCGCTTTTCACAGATGAATATAAAATTCCAGTCCTTCCTCCTGAAGTTGCCGCTACCATGGCAACAGCCGCCGAATTGTCCTTACCTGTCCTTTTGGTATTGGGTTTGATGACGCCACTTGCAGCTCTGGGACTTTTCGTCATGACCATGGTTATTGAATTATTCATCTATCCTGGCACAACAGATCATTATCACTGGATGTTGCTTTTAGGTATTTTATTGACTCATGGCAGCGGAAAATTCGGTGCCGATTATTGGATATTGAAACATTTCCGCACGAAGGCCCTATCATGAAGAATTTTACATTGCCTCAATGTCTGGTTAGTGAGTTCCTTGGAACGGCCTTTCTGCTGGCGGTCGTCATCGGATCCGGCATCATGGGGGAGAACCTCGCAGGCGGAAACATTGCCATCGCGCTCCTTGCCAATACTCTTGCAACGGGCGCGGCTCTCGTTGTCCTCATTACTGTTTTTGGCCCAGTTTCCGGCGCGCATTTTAATCCAGCTGTAACGCTCACTTTCCTTTTGCGGGGAGAATTCGATAAAAAAGCCGTTATCCCTTACCTCGTAGCGCAAATTGTGGGCGGGATTGTCGGCGTCTTCATTGCCCACACCATGTTTGCTGAACCGCTTTTACAAATTTCTACGAAACTGCGCGGTGGAATGGCCTTAGGTTTTTCAGAGTTTATCGCCACATTTGGCCTTATCGCTACCATTCTTGGCAGCGTTCGCTTTAAGCCTGATTTTGTTCCGGTCGCCGTGGGGCTTTATATTACATCGGCATATTGGTTCACGGCATCGACTTCGTTTGCTAATCCTGCCGTTACAATCGCGCGTATGTTTTCAGACACCTTTGCCGGTATCGCACCATCTTCTGCGCCGCTTTTCATCATCTGCCAGCTGGCTGGGGCGCTTGTTGGAGCATACGTCTTGGGATGGGTGCTTAAGGGAAGAGAAGCATGAATAAGAAGACGTTCATCCGATTTATGATAGTTTTGTTCCTTCTTGTTGCCGTCATAGCGGCATGGAAGCTGCATCTCACTGATTACTTAAGCCTCGAATTTATCCGTACGCAGCAAGTCGCCATTGCGAGCTACTATAACGAACATCCATTCGTAACCGTGGGGTTATTTTTTACCGCCTACGTTGCGGTGGCCGCATTGTCCTTACCTGGAGCTGCCGTCATGACGCTTTTGGGTGGAGCATTGTTCGGCTTCTGGCAAGGTTTGATTTCTGTATCCTTCGCTAGCACCATCGGCGCAACGCTGGCTTTTCTTTTATCACGGTTTTTACTGAAAGACTGGATACAAGGACGCTACCAAAAGCAACTGGCCACGCTCAACGAAGGCTTCATGAAGGAAGGCGCGTTCTATCTTTTTGCCTTGCGTCTAATTCCTGTATTCCCTTTTTTTCTCGTCAATATCCTGACGGGGGTCATGCCGATTAAAACACGTCATTTCTACAGCGCAAGCCAGCTTGGCATGCTGCCTGGGACGGCGGTTTATGTTTACGCAGGCACGGAGCTTGGGAAAATTCAATCTCTCTCCGACATCGCGTCGCCATCTCTTTTGGCGGCTTTTATTGTTTTGGGGTTGTTTCCCCTGATTGCTAAAAAAATCGTTGCTGCTTTGCGCGGCCGGAGGAAAACATGAGCAAATACGACTACAATGTAATCGTTATCGGTGGAGGTTCGGCAGGGCTGGTTTCGTCTTATATTGCCGCCGCACTGAAGGCGAAGGTTGCCCTGATTGAAAAGCATAGAATGGGCGGCGATTGCCTGAATACGGGCTGTGTACCGAG
>JBASFN010000146.1:0-3581 GCA_049653045.1 Alphaproteobacteria bacterium | reverse complement strand
TTTTTGTTTAATAACAGGTGGTTGTTATGATTGTTGGCGCGGATTGCCCCGGCGTTCGCCCCATTTTTCTTTATGGAGGTCAATGGAAACGGTGGATTGGGTTTTGAGCAGGGCGGTAAGCTTTTCTTCGGTGTCGGCGGTGTCAAACAGGGTCAAACATTTTTCGGTGATGAATTTTTCTTTTTCCGCGCGGTGGAGCCAGTCGATCATCGCGCCGAATTGATTATCGGTGTTGAGAAACCCGATAGGGCGGGCGTGTTTCCCGAGTTGTTTCAAGCCAAGCGCGCAAATGGCGTAGTAACTATTGGCGATATTGGCCTTGTCGATGATGATGGGGTTGGATGTCTCGCGCAGGATTTCGTCCTCGAAATGCGGTAGGTTTGCAGCCTGTTTTACAACGGAAGGCGGCGACCAGTTTTTCAAGGCTGGGATCGCGTCCTCAATATCCGGGACGACCAGCAGAAAACGCCTGTCAAAATCGGGCAGTGTTTCAAGATAGTCGATGATACGATCCCAGTATCCTTCGATATTCACCAGCACAAGCGGCATGGCGTGGAGTTTCAAGCTGCCCCAATAAAGGACTTCCAGCGTTTCATCCAGTGTCCCAAACCCGCCGGGCAGGGTGACGATGGCGTCGGCGCGCTCGAACATTTTTTGTTTGCGCTCCCATAAATCCTCGACAAGGATGGTTTCGGATAATCCCTTTAAAATTCTTTCGCTGTCCTGAAGTTTTTTCGGGATTATTCCTGTGACGGTTGCTCCGGCGCGCAGTGCCCCGGCGGCGACCTGCCCCATCAATCCGGCATCCATGCCGCCATAGACAAGACCAAGACCGCTTTCGCCTATGAGGCCGCCAAAACTTTCCGCCGCCTCCTGATACAGGGGGCGTGCGCGGCCAGAGGAGCCAAGATAAACCGTCAGTGTTTTGAGAGTAGTCATTATTTGTGTTCTCTTGTCATTCTGAGCGTAAGCGAAGAATCCCCTTGAGATCCTTCGCTTACGCTCAGGATGACATCAGATTCTAGGTTAAATGGAAATCCTTATCAATTCCTAAAGAGGGCGGGGGAAGGGGTTGTCCATCGAGGCTTATCAGGGGAACAACGCCGCGCAGGCTATTTGTCAGGTATATACCCTCGGCATTGTGCAGGTCTTCGGGGGTCAGGGGTTTTTCAAGGCCGTTCAACCGCTCCAGAACGAGTTTTCTTGTGATCCCGTTCTGCGCGCCTTCGGACAAAGGCGGCGTGACGAGTTTTCCATCCTGCACGATGAAAATATTGGACGTGGTGGCGCAAGCGATGCGCCCTTTGTTATTCAGCATGATAGCGTCGTTCGCGCCCTTATCCATGGCTTCGCGCAAGGCAAGGATATTTTCGCCGTAATTGCCGCATTTGATCTGCGACAGGGGGGAGCCTTCATTGCGGCATGCGCTCGCGGCGATGATGGCGTGGACGGGCGGGAATGTATCCAGCGCGGGCAGGGCGCGCATAACGATCTGCCAGTGTGGATTTTCCGGCGGCTTGATCCCGTTCCCAAAATTGCCACGTGTGATGATGGTGTTGACCGCGTGGTGGCCTTTAAGGAACCCATTCCGTTTTAAAAGCTCATGCCCGGCCTTGAGAAGACTGTCCACCGTGGCGGGCGGCGCGGGGGTTTCTCCCCAGTATATTTTTGCACCGTTCAGGAGTTTTTCAAAGTGCGGCGTGGCGCGGATGATGGTGTCATTGACGGCCAGCATCGTATTAAAAACACATTCGCCGAGGCGCATACGGTCATGCGCGGTAAAAATGGCCGTGTCGTCGGTGAAGGCGCCGTTGTGCCAGATGATGCTCATGCGGCCAGTCTTTCCCGGTTTTTATGGGCGGTTACGATTTTAATGAAGTTGCGGATCATGTCGTCGCCCCGCTCGGTGAGCACCGATTCCGGATGGAATTGCACGCCGTAAACCGGATGCCGATTATGTTTTACGGCCATGATGATGCCGTCCTTTGTGCGGGCGGTGACGAGAAGCGGCGTTGCTTCTTTCAAGGAGATAGCAAGGGAGTGATAGCGCCCGGCCATGATCGTGCGCGGCAGGCCTGAAAATAAATCGTGTCCGTCATGTGTGATTTCGCTCGCTTGCCCGTGGATGGGTTCGGTGCGGATGATGTCCGCGCCATAGGCTTCGCCGATACATTGATGGCCGAGGCAAACGCCAAGGATCGGAATGCGCGCCCCCAGTTTATGAATCAGTTCAACGGAAATTCCCGCCTCTTTCGGGGTGCAAGGGCCGGGGGATATGACGATGGCGGCCGGCTCGATTGCTTCTATGTCGGAGACGGAGAGCGCGTCGTTGCGATGGATCAGGCATTCCTGCCCCTCGCGCTCGAAATAGCGGGCGATGTTGTGGACGAAGGAATCGTAATTGTCGATAACAAGGATCATGCTTGTTTTTTGGTTTTCTCCTGCGCGCCCTCGAAACTTTTTAGAATGCGTGCGGCCTTGACCAGTGTTTCTTCGTATTCTTCCTCGGGGTTGGATTGGGCGGTGATGCCGCCACCTGTCTGAAGGGAGACGCGGTTGCCCTGATAGACCAGCGTGCGGATGAGGATGTTGCTGTCCATCGCGCCGTCAAATCCGACCCATCCGATTGAGCCGCAATAAGGGCCGCGCCGCAGAGGTTCAAGTTCTTCGATGATTTCCATGGCGCGGATTTTCGGTGCGCCGGTGATAGAGCCGCCGGGAAAACAGGCCCGCAATAATTCCATCGGTGTTTTCTTTAATTTCCCGCGAATCGTGGAGACAAGATGATGAACGCTTGCAAAGCTTTCGGTCTTGCACAAATCAACCAGTTCGATGCTGTTTGGCTCGCACACCTTAGACAAATCATTCCGCAGTAGATCAACGATCATAATATTTTCAGCGCGATCCTTAAAACTGGATTCCAGTTTTTTCCTATTGGCCGCATCGTCTTCTTTGTTCTGGCCGCGTGGGATGGTTCCCTTGATCGGGCGTGTGGTGACGATGCCGTCTTCGACCGAGAGGAATTGTTCTGGCGAGGCCGAGGCGATGATAACGCCGCCGATATTCATATAGGCCGCGAACGGAGCCGGGTTGACGGTGCGAAGGGTCAGGTAATGCGCAAACGGATTGTAATCGGGCGGCAGGACGGCCTCAAAACGCTGCGACAGGTTTGCCTGAAACAAGTCCCCGGCGCGGATGTAATCGATGATTTTCTGGATGTCGGCTTTGTACTCATCTTTTTTGTAGAGGGGCTGCCAGGTGAGTTTTTTCTCCCCGAATTTTGCAAGCGGGGGAAGGGAAGCGGATGGCTTCGGTTTAAGTTCCGAAAACACTTCGGCGCGTTTTTGTTCAGCGTCCTCTTTGTCCGAGGCCTGAACGACGATCCATGCTTTTTTCTTTATATGGTCAAAGGCGATGAGGCGGTCATAAAGGCCAAGTGCCATATCCGGCATCATCGGATTACGAAGTGATTTTTCCGGCAGGGTTTCAAGGCCGCGGGCGAGGTCATACCCGAACAATCCCGCGATTCCGCCCTGAAAAGGGGGGAGGCCGGGGATGGTTTCGCCGTGGTCTGCGTTCCA
>JBASFN010000145.1:0-4508 GCA_049653045.1 Alphaproteobacteria bacterium | reverse complement strand
GGGATAATTTATCATCTTTTCTTATAACCCAACACCGAAAACCAAAAACCCAACTTGTTAACTTTTCTTAAATTTGTTAAGATTAACCTTAACGGGCTTTAATTATAAAAAAACAATAAAAGTTCGCTTTTCAACTGCCAGGGGACCACATCATGCGCGTTTTACTAGTCGAAGACGATACATCCACCGCCAAAAGCATCGAACTGATGCTGAAATCCGAGGGCTATATCATCGATCTCGCCGATCTAGGCGAGGATGGTTTGGAAATCGGGAAAATCTACGATTACGACATCATCATCCTCGATTTGATGCTGCCCGACATGGACGGCTACGACGTCCTGAAATCGCTCCGCGACTCAAAGGTCGAAACCCCGATTCTCATTCTTTCCGGCCTCACGGAACTCGACAACAAGATTAAAGGCCTGGGCTACGGCGCGGACGACTACCTGACCAAGCCGTTCGACAAGCGCGAACTGATCGCCCGGATTCAGGCCATTGTGCGCCGCAGCCAAGGCCATTCCCAGAGCATGATCGTAACGGGCAAGGTCGCCGTCAATCTCGACACCCGCACGGTGGAGGTGGACAACAAACCCTTGCACCTGACCGGCAAGGAATACGGAATTATCGAACTCCTCTCACTCCGCAAAGGCTCGACCCTCACCAAGGAAATGTTCCTCAACCACCTTTACGGCGGCATGGACGAACCCGAGGTTAAAATAATCGACGTATTTATCTGCAAACTGCGGAAGAAACTGGCCGATGCAGCCGGCGGCGACAACTACATCGAAACCGTCTGGGGTCGGGGCTATGTCCTCCGCGACCCGGAAGCCGAGAAGAAGAAAAAAGCCGCAAACGCTTAAAACCCCATTTTCCCCTCTCCCCATCGGGGAGAAGATAGATTTTCTTAGCCGAATGAAATGAGGCTTAAAAAATCTTGGTAAGGGGGGCGTTTACCACTGTCAGCCCCCTCACCCAGCTCCGGCTAAACTCACTCCGTTCGCTAAGCCTTCGCACCCCTCTCCCCGTTGGGGCAAGGGTTTTTTACGTTCACTTAATGAGACGTCCGTGCTAAAACCTCTCTATGATCAACATCCCCAACCTCCTGACGCTTTCCCGACTGGCCATACTGCCTGTCATTATCCTTTTGATCCTGACGGAGGGGGTGCTGGGTGAAAACGGTGTGTGGCTGGCCTTCATCCTTTACATCATCGCCGCAGCAACCGATTTCGTCGACGGATGGCTGGCACGAAAACTAAATCAGACCAGCGACTTCGGAACATTTCTTGATCCGATCTCTGATAAAATTTTCATCGGTGCTCTGCTCATCATTTTTGCCGGGGTGGGGCGAATTTACGGCCTCTGGCTGATCCCGGCCGTACTGATCCTGTCGCGGGAAATCCTGGTTTCAGGTCTGCGTGAATATCTCGGCCCCAAAAATATCCAACTGCCCGTGACAAAACTGGCCAAGTGGAAAACCACGGCGCAAATGCTGGCGTTGGGGCTTCTTATCATCGGCCCCTATATCCCGTTCGGCCTGATAACCGGACACATTGCCCTCACTGGCGCCGCCATCATTACGTTAATTACAGGCTGGGAATACATGAAGGTCGGACTAGACCATATGAAGCTGTAAGTGCTAAATAGTAAGTTCTAAGTGAAGCACTAGCTCTTATTGCTTATAACTTAACGCTTATTTGCCCGCCGAAACCCATGACCGATCTATATCGCCTGTTGCGTCCGATGATTTTCAAACTCGACCCCGAACGGGCGCACCGGGCAACACTTCGCGCCATGAAATCGGGTTTAATTCCACCCTGCACACCCGTCAACAACCCGGCATTAGAGGTCAAACTCTGGGGTCTGCACTTTCCCAACCCCATCGGCCTGTCAGCTGGATTTGATAAAAGTGCCGAGGTCATCAGCCCCGCCCTTGGAATGGGCTTTGGCTTTGTCGAAGCCGGAACAGTCACACCAAAACCGCAGACCGGAAACCCCGCCCCCCGCGTCTTCCGTGACCCTCAAACAGAATCCGTCATCAACCGCATGGGGTTTCCAAATGATGGCGCCGACATATTCAAGAACAACCTCGAAAATTTCCTCGGCAGCAAACAACGCCCGCCCGGCGTGGTTGGCATCAATATCGGCATGAACAAAGACCAAACCACCCCGGCCAAGGACTACACCGCCCTTATCAATAGGCTGGGGCCGATGGCGGATTATATTACGATCAATATTTCTTCGCCCAACACACCAGGTCTACGCGACTTGCAAAAACGCGAACCCTTGCTGGAATTACTGGGCGCGGTGCTGGCGGAGCGTAAACGCGCCTGCGGCGATCACCCGCCGCCGCTCCTCCTAAAACTCGCGCCCGACCTCGATGACGCACAGCAGGAAGAACTCGCCAAAACCGTTCTCGAATCCGGGATCGACGGTTTGATCCTGACCAATACGACATTGGCGCGGCCTGAAGCCCTACCCGCCGCCTTTGCCGCCGAGAAAGGCGGACTGAGCGGCCGCTTGCTGCGCCATAAATCGACCGCCGTCATCGGCAAGTTCTATAAACTAACGAATGGAAAGCTGCCGATCATCGGTGTTGGCGGCATTTCATCAGGCGCGGATGCGTATGAAAAAATCAAGGCGGGGGCAACGCTGGTGCAACTCTATACCGCGCTTGTCTTCAAAGGCCCGGCTGTGGCAAATTCAATCAACAATGAATTGCTGACGCTGCTGAAAAAAGACGGATTTACCTCCGTCACACAAGCCGTCGGCACGTCGCATAAAGAAAATAACAGGGGGACCGACGCCGTCCATGGCCGTTAAAAGCAAAAAATTCCGGGACAGGATTCTTGCCGCCACGGCCGTGATGGTCGCGGCGGTTGCCATGGCAATGCTGGCCTTTATTTCGCTGGAGCTTGCCCTGCTTGCCGCCGGATTTTTTGCCGCCGCCGCTTTTGTCGCCAACGATTTACGCCGCCGCCGCTTCTGGGAGAACGGCATATCGTTCCGCGTTCTGAAACTGGCCGAGGATAACGGAACGTTGAACCAAAAAGTTTCATCGACGCGCCAAGACATCCTGAACATCAAACAAGCCATCGCCGACATCAATCGCCGCGTAGGGGAACAAAACAAACATTTCGATAAACTCCAAGCCGCGCCGCGTCCGGCATCGGGGGCAACACAGGCCGCATTGGTGGATGAACCCCTGCCCCGGCAGTTTAAAACCCTGCGCCCGGCCAATAAATCCGCGCCTACCGCCGCCCGCGCCGGAAGCAAACCCGCCGCCGCACCGCCGCCGACCGCCCATGACGCAGAATACGACGATCTAAGCGATGTGATCGTACGCGAGCTTATCAGTCACGCAGTCAAGGAACGGGCGATTGATGTTTTTGTCCAGCCTATCGTTCGCCTGCCGCAACGCCGCGTACGATTTTACGAGATGTATGCCCGCGTGCGCGCCCGGCCCGGCCTTTATGTCCCGGCGCGACGGTTTATGAAACTGGCGATCGAGGAAAAAGTCGCGGGAGAAATCGATACGCTTCTCCTGATTGAATGCCTGAAAACAATCCGTTCCTCCGCCCATGTGGAGCGCGCCGCGCCTTTGTTCGTCAATATCTCGCGGAGTACACTGCGGAACGCGGCCTTTATGAAGAGCCTCCTGACGTTTTTATCGGGAAACCGCCACCTCGCGCCGCGCCTTGTCTTTGAACTGCCGCTCAAGGATTTCAAATCATTGAGCGCGCCAGAGCGCGAAGTACTGCGCGGCCTTGGGCGTCTGGGCTGCGCGATGTCACTCGATCATGTTGAATCCCTCGATATGGATGTCGGCGATCTCCAGCGCCACCATATCCGCTTTGTAAAAATCTCGGCAAAAACCCTGATGCCGTTCACGCGCAGCGACAAAGGACGCGCCGACCTGCACAAACAAAAACGCCGCCTCGAAAGCAACGGCATAAGCGTCATCGCGGAAAAAATCGAAACCGAAAACGACGTACTGGAACTCCTAGACTTTGACATCTCCTATGGACAGGGCCACCTCTTCGGAAGACCCGACCTCGAGGCCGCATACAGGAAGAAAAAAGTGGCGTGACCGTTGATAGACCGCGAACAAAAATCGTCATTGCGAGGAGCGCAGCGACGAAGCAATCCAGTCTTTCGAACATTCTGGATTGCCGCGTCGGGACTTCGTCCCGCCTCGCAACGACGATAAAGATGTATTTAGAAAAAACGAACGGCGCAAAAAACTCCGCTTACTTTCACGCAAATACAAAAATGGTATAGAAAACCATCTTAATCATTATCATGGGATTGCAGCATCCATACAGATAATGCCCCCCCGACCGCTCCGGAAATTATACCCATTTTTGTCTGAACGCGACCGCTATCTACGACCGCGTCAACTGCCTCAGCGACTTGTTCAGGGGACTTATCCGGAAAATTTTCAGCCTTTTGTTTAATGATAGAATCTTTGTTCTCTTTTAAATAAGAATCATAGCCTTTATAGGCAGCTC
>JBASFN010000144.1:0-18193 GCA_049653045.1 Alphaproteobacteria bacterium | reverse complement strand
CGTGTGGGGAGTGCTGGCGGGCGGAATTTTCGCCGCGCCCTGGATCGCGCAGGAAATTTTCCGCCCCATGGTGGAGGTCGCCAAAGAAACGCCCATCCTGCAACGCGGCTACGCCCCCAATAGGTTGGAAATGTGGGATATGGTGGCGAAAAGGGCATTGGAAAGGCCGATACTCGGGCACGGCATCGAGGCAACCAAGGCGATTAAGGACTTCCCGCCCGCAGAGCACAACATCAGCAACGAATTCCTGCACCCGCATAATTTCGCGCTCCAGCTCTGGATCGAACTGGGCATTCTCGGCCCTTTATTTGCCGCTATATTTTTTGGCGCAATCCTGCGCGCCGCCAGCAGGATGGAGGCAATATCCGCTCGCACCGCGCTGGCAATTTTGTTTGCGTCGGTAACGATTGTTACAACTGGCTACGGCCTGTGGCAGGGCATGTGGGTTGCGGTGTTTGGTTCCATGTTTTCCCTCCATGCATTAAGCGCATCGCGCAAAACCCCCCAATGAAAACAAAAAACCCGCCGGGTAAGGGCGGGTCTTTCATTAAAGATGTGCCGATCAGCCTTAGAATTTACGGCTGACGTTAAAGAAATATTCCGGATGGGTGCTTTCCTCTGTCGCCACTTCGCGTGTCAGGGGGAATGCAACCGCCAGACCTGCATCGGTGGTTTTATCAAAGAGTTGCGCCCGCAGACCAAGACCAACAGACGTAATGCTGTCGCGTTTTCCGGCACTGGTTGTCGCGTCCTTGTTCCAGACAACGCCCGCATCATAAAAGCTGTAAAGCTGGTAATCATTGACATAGGGCGATTGTATTTTATACGGCTCGTTCCATTGGATTTCCGCTTTCCCGGCCAAACCGTCATCGCCGACGATCTCGGACGGATCGTATCCGCGTCCGATATGCATACCGCCAATCCCGAATTCCTCGGAAGAGAGCAAAGCCTGTCCCGCCCATTGTCCGCTGACATTCAGGAGGACGTTAACATTCGATGTCACGCGCTGAAGACGCTGAAGGTCGGCGGTAAGTTTGGTAAAGGTCGGGTCGCCCGCAAGACGCGTCAAACGGGGATCGCGATCATTGCTGGCTCCGAGAATATCAAGCCCTTGCGAAACCTCAAGATCGACCGAGTTAACGCCCACGCCAAGGAGAGTATCCAGAATTTCATACCGTCCGCCAACGCGCAGCGCACGAATACGGTCGGTCTTGGAGGGTGTCTCCACATCGTTTCGGCTTTGCAGGTTGCGCATATCAAGCGACACATGCCCGTGCAAATTTTGTGAACGACCCCGAATAAAAGGATGATCGACTTTAACGCGCAAATAATTCGATTGGCCGCTGACATGGAAATCATCCAGCGTCCAACCTGGATCGGTATCGGTAAAGCTGCCGAGAACCTCAACGGTCGTTCCTTGATCGAAGATAGGCTCCTGATAGGACGCCATCAGATAGGCCAGCTCAAAACTCTCGCCCAGTTGCGGGGCAAGGACAACCTGCGTTGTAATTTTTTCATTCATGCCGAGCAGTGAATTAAACGATCCGGCGGCGGAAGTCTGAAGCGGCCCGAGGAAACGGCTGCCGTAATTATCCATCGATAACAATCCGTCAAAATCATCGCGGGCGACGATAATCCGCAAATCGGCCGCTCCGGTTTTTGTTTTGGACGGGCTGAGAACGCTCCGCGCCTCAACGCCGGGCAGGTCATTTATAAGAAGGAGGCTGCGCTCCAGCTCACGCACATTCAGCGCACCGCCCGTGTGAATGGCATTGGCATACTCGCGCACAAGGCCGTTTTCCTTTTCGGAGCCTTGCCCTTCGACAACAACCTGGTCGATATAACCCTCAACCACCTTCAGCCGCACGCCACCGCCATCAATCGTCTGCGGCGGAACGACAACCTGCGTCAGGATATAACCGCTGTTGCGGAACTTATTCGTCAGCTCGGCGGCGATTGTATAAACATCAGCCAGCGAGATTTGCGATCCAACGCGGTTCCCGTAAACCGAGGCAAGTTCCTGTTCAGAAAAAGCCGTCACGCCGTCGATATTGACGGATTTCAAAACGAATTTGATGTTCTCCGCGTTCGCCGGGATGTTCTGGCGAAGCAAACTCTCGACCTCCATTTTGGGCATGACATCAGGAAGATCGCGCTGCTCCAGCATCTGCGCTCCTGCCCGTCCCGGATCGGCAATCCCTGTTGCCGCATCGACCTGCGCCGCCGCCGGAGTGGCCGCCGCCGAAACCAGTGCAAAAAGCGCAACCCCCGCAAAAAGACTGCGCGGCTTTTGTAAAAGCGTGATGAATGAAACCATGGTCAACCTTGCCTTTTCTTGAGATCCCGCAATGATCGGGAATAAAATCGAGGTACGCTATAGCAGAAACAGAGCCGAAAACAAGGCCGTCCGCATAACTACAATTTTTAAGCCATTTTGGGCATGAAAGCAACGGGGGGCGAATCAAAAATATGAAAAAACACCAAAAACAGAGCAATGTTGTTAATACATTAGAGTGGCGTAATAAATTAACGACTGCCAAAATCTTAAAAAACTTGACTTAGTTTTCATAGAGTCCTAGTGTCTTGCTCAATATCAATTGAAATTTTTTTAGAAGATGCTAAAACGTCCGCGACGAAATAAGTTTTTTCGTCCAGAAGTTTAAAGCGAGACCTTGAAGTGCGAAAAGCAAAAAAGAAAATACGGGCTTTGTATTTTCCGCAGGTTTCAGGATTTTTCAGACCAATGAATTTTTAGACCAACGCAAAGTTGTAATTTTTTCGTTTCAGGAAGGGAAGGGCACTATGACTACATTTAATGCAAAAAAGAACGAGGCACGCCGCACAAAAATTTCCACGGCGAAACTTCTCTCCTCTTCCGCACTCACGGCGGCGGGACTTCTCGCGCTGGCGATCAACCCGGCCTTTGCTGAAGATGCGCTCGTTGTTCCAGAGGCAACCGCACCCGAAGCCCCCGCAGCATGGACAGACTTCACGCCCGAAGTTGGAAACGTCACGATTGAAACGCCCACCGATACCCTGACCAATATCACTCAGAACACAGCCCTGTTCGTCGGGACATCGGCAAATCTCGACATTCCCGAAGGCTACCATGTCAACATCGATCAAGCCTCCAGCAATTACCTGTTCGTGGCAAAGGCCGCGCCTGATGCTGACCCGACTTATATTCTCGGTCGCCTGACCGCCGATGGCCGCGTCATTATTATCGACCGTAACGGCGTATTCACGGGCAAGGATTCCGTCATTGACGTTGCCGGAATCATCGCAACCACGGGCGACATCAGCACCGACCACTTGCAGAACAGCCAGTTCGGCCAGTACCAGATCACAAATATTACGGACGGCAAAATCGACCTGAGTGGTCAGGTAACTGTCGCCAACGCGGGCCTTGCGGCCTTCGTCGCGCCGACTGTCGTCAACAGCGGCGTTATTAACGCGAAACTCGGCAAGGTTGCTTTCGCATCTGGCGAAGTTGTCACGCTCGATATGTACGGTGACAAACTCGTTGAAATCGCGGTTGCGGGCAACAAGGCCGACGCACTGCTGAAGAATTCCGGCACGATCAACGCCGAAGGCGGAGTTGTGCAGCTGAGCGCAAAACAGGCCAAAGGCATCGTCGATAACATCATCAATGTCGATGGCGTGATTGATGCATCCTCCGCGACACAAGTCGGTGGCAAAATCATTCTCTCTGGCGGCGGCTCCGGTAAGGTTGCAGTGTCCGGCAAGTTGAACGCCAAGGGTAAACAGGGCGGCGATATCGAAGTCACCGGCCAGTTCGTCTCGGCAGAAGACAACGCAGTTATCGACGCCTCCGGCCTGAACGGCGGCGGCACGATCCATTTCGGCGGCGATTATCAGGGCGGCGGCAACACGCCAACCTCCGAATATGCCTTCATCGGCCAGAACGCAATCCTGAATGCCAACTCCGAAGAAGATGGCGACGGCGGCGAAGTCGTCGTCTGGTCAGACAAAGCAACCGGATTCTTCGGCCTCATCACCGCCAAGGGCGGCGCGAATTCCGGCAATGGCGGCCTCGTTGAAACCTCCTCCAAGGGCACGCTACAGGCTCTCGGTTCCGTTGACGCCTCTGCGGCCAACGGCATCGGCGGCGAATGGCTTCTCGACCCCGACCACCTGACGGTCATCGCGCCGGGCGCGGATGCGGACATTACCAATGTGGCGGGCAACCCGAACATCATTACCGCTTCGGGCGGCGCACCAAACTCGGTTGTCACCAACACAACCATCGAGAATTCCTTGAACGCAGGAACAAGCGTTACATTGCGCACCAATGACCTTGGTCCCGCCTCTCCTGGCGATGGCGACATCCGGGTTAATGCGGCGATCACAAAAACCGCAGGTGGCGACGCGACTCTCCGTCTCGAAGCGCATGACGATATTTTCATCACCAAGGACATTGTATCGAACTTTGGGCAACTGGCTGTTGAATTGATTGCGGGTGCATTTGATGCATTAAGCAGCACAACCAATAACGATGTGATCATCGGCGATGGAGTCAATTCAGTCAGCATCAACACCAACGGCGGCAATTTCCTCGCCGATTCCGAGGATGACGTGCGCGTCCTGTCCGGCGGCACGATCAACACGGCGGGTGGTAATGTAACATTGACCGCTGATGCTCTGTCTGACGATCCGGATGACGGCGGCTTTGATGTTTCCATTAACGGCCTTGTCAATGCGGCTGGCGGTAACATCGACATTAATACCATCGGCGCGTTTTTTGGTCTTGCGAATTCTGTACAAACCACCGGCACGGGAACGATTGAAATCGACCAAAATATCGGCGGCTCGATCCAGAACGCGATTGATTCCGTTCAGAACACCGGAAGCGGCCTCAACACCGTCATCGTCGGCCCCGGCACGTTCAACGAAACGGTTGAAATTGTTGAAAATAATTTCCGTCTCCGCAGCTTGAACAATTTCGGCATCAACCCAAACACGGGTGTTCGTGGTGCTGAAACGATCATCAATGGCGGCATCGGCTCGGATGGAACGGCCTACAGCGTCAAGACAACCGCCAACAATGTAACGGTTGATGGCTTCACCTTGATCGCGGACGGCAACGGCGTTTTCCTCAACGGCGGCGCAAACCTGAATGTTAAAAACAACATCATCAGCACCAGCAATAATCAAGACGCGACGGATGCGGGCGTTTACGGCTTGAATACCTTGAACGCAGCCGTTCAGAACAACAAAATCACATCAACCGACAATGACGGAATCAAATTTGTCGGCGGTACGGTTGTGAATGTTCTGAGCAACGTGATCGAGGCAACGGCAGGCGGCTTCGACGGAATCAATTTCTCCGGCGTTGCCAATGCGCTGATCTTTGGCAACACCGTTCACGACACGGGCGATGACGGTATCGTCGTCGATGGTGGCCTCAATACAACCACCATCAGAGGCAACAAGGTCTATAATGTCGATACAGGTATCAAGGCAACCAACACGGCGGGCTTGGTCATCGACGGTAGCAACATCGTATACAACACCAGCGAAGACGGTATCTATGTTGGAAACAGCAATTCTGCTCAGGTGTTCAGCAATTTTATCGGTTACACCGATGTGAGCCCAACGCTAACGTCAGGGGTGGCCAATAATATCGGCGGCGACGGCGTTCAGATTGTAAATTCCAACAATGCCGATATCCGGTACAACACAATCATCAACACGTCCGGCAACGGTATCTTTGTTGATCCCTCCCTTTCTGCAATTGTTTATAACAACATAATCAACAACACGGGAGAGAACGGCGTTTACATTCTGGAGAGCGACTACGCACAAGTTTTGAACAACTACATCGGCACAAGTGGTGCTCCCGGTAATATCAACGGCGATGGCATAAGGTTCTATAACTCGTCGGCCGCGGATGTTAAGGAAAACATTGTAGAGAATACAAATCAGAACGGTATCAATATTATCACCGGAGAAGATCACCATATCCAGGGTAACACCATCTCGAACGTTGCTTTTGACGGCATTCATATTAATGATTTTGGCACGGCATGGATCGCCTACAATACGGTAAGCATGACGGGCGATGACGGGATCGAAGCGGCTAATGGCGACTTTGTTTCGATTTACAATAACTATGTCTTTGGCGCGGGCTTCTTTGCTGACAACGCCGATTATTACGGCGCGGACGGCATCCATGTCCGTAATGTTGAGGGCTTAATCATCCCCCCGACAGAAGATGAAGAAACAAGCGAAGGCTTCGGCTACAGCATCGCCGATGCCGACTCGCAAATCTTCGGCAATAACGTTGCCTTCACCAAGGATGACGGAATCGAAGTCATCGACGGTAACCGCACCTACATCTTCGACAACACACTGGGTCACATCGGCCACGAAACATGGAACGCCGATGGTATCCATGTCGAAAATACCGACCACATCATCATCAAGCAAAACCGCGTTGCGGATGTTCTCGACGATGGTATCCGTGTAAAGAACGATCATTTCTACGCCCCGTCCTACGCAGGAATCTTTGACAACAAAGTGTTGCTGGCGGGCGATGAAGGCATCGAAGTCTCCGGCGTGGATGATTTCTTTGAAATTTTCGGCGCAGATGTTGATTACCCAACCTACGGCTGGTCTGTGAACATCGAAGACAACGAAGTCGCCCTGACTGGCGATAACGGTATCTTTGTCCATAATGGCGGTTCGACCCGTATTGTGAACAATGATGTTCTCCTCGCGGGTCTTGGCGAAGTCGTCTCCGACTACGTCAATGAAATCGCCGATCAGGTCTTTGGCGACAACGAAGAAGAATTCTCCATCAGCGAATGGGATTGGGAAGGGGAAGAATACGCCAACATTCAATGGAGCGATGGCGACGGTATTAAGGTCGAGAATGTTCACAATTATCCTGAACCCATCATCTTCGACGAAGAGCCTTTGGTATTCCTCGCTGGCGAAGGCCCGGTTGAATATCCGGTATCGGAAGAGGAATTCGCAGTCCTGATCCAAGGCAACGACGTTGCATGGACAGGCGGCGATGGTATCGACGTCTCATGGAGCGGCCGCACCTTGATCGGCGGCGAAGAAGAAGGCCAAGGAAATACGGTATATCAGGCCGGTATCGACTGGACGGAAACTTCCGGATACTACAACTTCGCGGACCTCGTCTCGAATGGTCCCTTCGACGACGAAGACCGCCGCGAACTCTGGCCCGAACAAGACCTGACCGACTTGATCTCGGACTATATTGATTTCGATTATGTCGACCACGACACGCATGACGGTATCGTTGTGAACTTCGTGTCCAACGACTTCCGTCCGTTCGCCACGGGCTTTAGCAACGAGGAAACCGGATATTACGGATATGCCGTTAATATCATTGGTAACGATGTTGACACCACCGGCGATGACGGCATCGAAGTCGGGTACAGCAGCTCCGTCCTCATTAAGGACAACGACGACATCACTGGCGCTGGTGTTGGCCTGTACGACGGAACCGGCATCATGTCCGAAGAAGATAAATACAACTACGGCGCGGGCGATTATGCCGGAGCCGATGGAATCGTTGTGCATGATGTGTACGGCGAACGGCTATTCTATGCGGCGGGCTCTGAAACCTATGACGGTTTCACCGATTATGCTGTTGTAATCGACCACAACACAATCGACAGCACGGGCGATGACGGCATCGAAGTCTACAATTCTGGCCGGACATTGATTGCACGCAATGTTATAACGCGCGCTGGAATCTTCCCGTATGCGTACAGCATGCTCTCCAAGGATATTGAGGGCTGGTACGGCGATGGCTTTGGCGGCGACGGCATTCATGTCCGTAATGTCCTAAACGGCTCGATCTACAGCGAAGGTCCGTACAATTCCTACAATCCCGAAGATTGGAGCGTTGAAATCGTAGAAAACACGATCGGCGCCCTGCCTGAGGAAATGGAAGATGATTACGAAGATGAATATGAAGACTATAAATACTATTCAAACTCTGTCGCTGGCGCGGCCGACGATGGCATTCAGGTTCTCTGGAGCGGCAACACGCTGATCGACCAGAACCATATTGCCAATATCGGCATCGGCGGTAGCTCATATTATTACGGCGAAACCGATGAATGGGGCGAAGATGGCATTCATGTCCTGAATGGCTTCATCGACGAAGGAATCCCATCCCGTAAAGTAAAAATCGCCTACAGCGAAGACTGGGATTACAACCCGTACTACTTCCTGAGCACAACGGTCGATATTACACACAACACGGTCGATATCGTTGAGGATGATGGTATCGAGGTTCAAGGCGTCACAGACTTGCTTATCGATAACAACCAGGTTTCTGATGTTGGCGATAACGGCATCAACATTCTGGCCTTCGAAGGCTTCGGCGAATATGAAGATGACATCTTCTTTGATGAACGCCCCATCTTGGTAGGCATTATCGAAGATGTTCCAGAATTCAACTCGGTTGTAACCAACAACATTGTCCAGAATTCAGACAGAAATGGTCTGTACGTTGAGGGCTATGGCCACAACAATGTTACATTCCAGGGCAACGACTTCATCGACAATGGCGGTATCTACAACTACGACGAAGGCTTCTATATCCATGGCGCGGACGCACGGTTTGAGAGCGGCCACATTGATATGAGCGATCTGTCCAATCCGAACACCTTCACCCATACGGATTCAGAAGGCACACCGCTCGGTATGCAGTTTGAACTGGCGGGTGAAGAAGACCCCACAATCCTGACCATCGTAAACGAAACGCTGGGCGGATCGGTGTTCAACGGGTTTGAAAACCCCGGCAGCTTCTATGTCCGCTTTGAAGATGGCGCGATACTGGACGCTGACGGCAATGTCATCGTCATCGACGGATCAAATTCCACGTTCGATGGCATCAATCCGGCCGCTATCAGTTCTTTCAACAGCTCATCACAACGCGAATTCATCGAATCCCGCCTCTGGGATGCTGATGACGAGTTTGTAAACGGACGCGGCCAGATTTTCATTGGCTTCTCTGGCTTTGATCTCGACGAAAGCAAGTTCTTCAATAATTTTGATGGCTTCAACGGCGACGTATCCGGTCTCAACGTAACCATCACCGGCTTGCCGTCAGTGAATGGCGGCGCTGGCGGTGCTGGGGGTATTGGCGGTACAGGTGGCCTGAACGACATCGAACCCGCAGCAGGGGACGACGAAGAGGGCAATCCGGCCAATATCGAACCCGCAGCAGGGGGCGAAGGCTCCCAGGAAGCAGCCTGCTGGGCGGATGCCGTAACGGCGGCCGGCGGCGGCGTTCCGGTAAACTACAGCTACGGCGGCACGTTTGAGGAAAGCATAGCCTCCGCCGCGAACTGCAGCGAACCCGAAAGTTTCTAATAAAAGATTTCCTAGGGTAAAGAAGGCTCCGGAGCATATCCGGAGCCTTT
The DNA here is from genome assembly GCA_049653045.1 of Alphaproteobacteria bacterium. Taxonomy (GTDB): domain Bacteria; phylum Pseudomonadota; class Alphaproteobacteria; order Micavibrionales; family Micavibrionaceae; genus UBA7657. Next base: position 8,762 of record JBASFN010000144.1, on the reverse strand, counting down.
TTCTTGTTTTGACCCAACCGTCTGCCCAACCGTCTGCCCAACCGTCTGTTTGTGCTGGCAATATTTAGTCTTTAACGCTATAAAAATAAGGGACGGGATTGCAGAGGGCAGGGGTGATCTGTCACAATAGCAACCCAAAGCGGTATAAGGGCAACGAACGGGATAAGTTTAAGGGATCACAATGTATCACGACAACAACTGGAATGCCGTGCAAGGCGACGAACTGGCGGGCTTCCTTGAGCAGATCAACCCCATTGACGGGAAATACAAAGTTTCCGCCGAAACCACACAGGTTCAATGGCGCATGCTGCCCTTTTATGAAAGCGTGGCCTTGATTCGTGTGCATGATCCGAATTGGGTCAACCGCAAGCTGAATATTTATTATCTGACCGATCAGGGCAACCTGTTCCGCCTTAACGGCACATCCCCGCCGATTCACGAGGTAAACGCCAAGGCTCCTGTAAAAATCAACGAAAAGAACATCCTCGATTACCTGCGTTTTTTCTGTTTCTTCGTGCGCGGGGAAGAGGGTCCTTTTTACATCGCGGAAAGCATGGACGACCCCAATATGCCGACTGAGATGGACGACACAACACGCTCTGTGATTGAGGGAACGGTGCGTCCGGCCTCTTTCGCGGGCATGAACGACCAGGGCTATTTCCTGTGCGACGCGGTGGTGTTTTATTCCAATGCCCTGTTTATCGCCAATTTCGCCGTCCAGCCCACCGGCATGATCGAAATGCTCGACGATGAACCCATCGCCGCCGACCTCCCGACAAAGGTCGATAAGCCGGTTTCCTAGAGACCGCTTTTCCTGAAGCCCGGTTTTTGCTACACTGGCGGACAAGTGCGCCGTCGGTGCGCTCTGCTTTTTTCTCTTCTCGTCTTGCTCTTATCACATGATAAACAGGTTTTTCAGACGGATTGTCCCCGTTGCCTTGGTCTTGTCGGCCATGGCATGTACGTCCGCGTACGCCGATGCGGCAAAACGCTTTTATCTGGCGGGCTATATGGGTTTGAATGTCTTCCCCGCGCAGGAATTCACCGACAGCGTTAGCGGCACAAACGGTGAAATAGGCATCAGTAACGGCTACAATTTCGCCGGAGCCATCGGCTTTAAATTAACGTCGCAATTAAGGCTCGAAGGCGAACTCTCCAGCATGACCGCCGATTTCGACGCGATTGACCTCTCCGGCATCGGCACATTTGGCCTTGGCGGTGATTTGGGATCGAAACTGGCAATGGTAAATATCTATTACGATTTTGATCTCAACTGGAAAAAACTGCAGCCCTTTATCGGTGCCGGTGTTGGCTATGGATGGCACGATGGCACAATCAATGATCTATCGGGCTTTTCATCCGACATATCCGAAAGTGCCTCGGGATTCGCATGGCAGGTCGGCGGCGGCCTGAAATATAACGTCGCCGACGATATGGCCTTGATTGGCGCGTACCGTTATCTCGATGGCCAGGATTTGGAATTCGGTGGCTATGACATTGATTTTGGTACGCACGAAATCCGTTTCGGCTTAAGCTGGGATTTACCCTTTGAATAACCCTCTTTCAGTATGGCCGCGCTTGATGTAAAAATGCGCATGGCAAAAAACTCGAAAATTTATGACGTGGCGATTGTCGGTGGCGGCCTTGCGGGTTTGACGCTCTCATGCCTTTTGGGAAGACACGGCTTAAAAATCGCCTGCATCGACCAGCAAGGCGCGGCGCAGTCGACGGGTGATTTGCGTACAACGGTCATCTCATACGGCTCACGTCTGATTTTGGAAGAGGCCGGAATATGGGCGCGCATGGACAGCGAACCCGGCCCGATCGAAGAAATAAAAATACTAGATGGAAACTCGCCGCTTCTCCTTGATTTTCTGAAAGAGGAATCAAACGGAAAAATTTTCGGCTGGAACACGGAAAACGCGGATCTACGCGCCGCGATGATGAAGACAATCGCCGCGCTTGAAAATGTCGATCACATCGCCCCCGCGAAAGTAAATGATTTCAAGGTGGAAAAAGATAAAGCGCACATCATGCTGGATGGTGGCGGATCAATCACGGCAAAACTCGTTGTTGGCGCGGACGGACGAAAATCCTTCACCCGCGACTGGATGGATGTCCCGGTGCGCGAGTGGAACTATCGCCAGCGCGCAATCATCTGCAACGTCACGCATGAAAATCCGCATCACAATATTGCGGTCGAGCATTTCTTTCCCGCCGGCCCCTTTGCCATCCTGCCGATGTCTGGCAGCAAAACAGGTGAGCATCGCTCCTCCGTGGTATTCACCGAACACGGTCCGGTCAATAAATCGTTGATGCGCCTCAGTGACGATGATTTCAATAATGAACTGCAAAAAAATTTCCCGGAAAATTATGGCCGGGTGCAAATGTTGGGGCGCAGAGCCGCCTATCCCTTAAGCCTCATCCACGCCGCACATTATATCGCCCCGCGTATGGCACTGGTGGCCGATGCCGCGCATGGCATCCACCCCATCGCGGGTCAGGGTCTGAATCTCGGGTTCCGTGACGTCAAAGCCCTCGCTGATATTTTGAAGGATGCCCCTGACCCCGGCGCCCCCGATATTCTGGAAATGTACCAGCGTCGTCGCCGTCCCGACAATATGGCCATGGTGGCGGTAACGGATGCGCTGGTCAGGTTGTTTTCAAACAACATCGCCCCGGTGCGTGCCCTGCGCCGTACAGGCTTGAAAATGATAGGAAAATTGCCCGCCGCCAAGCGTTTTTTCATCCGCCAGGCGATGGGCGACCGGGGATAGGATAATTATTTTGACTCTGGGGCAAAACCCCGCTATAAAACCCCGACTTTAAAGGAAAAAAACTATGAAACGTACATACCAGCCCAGCCGCCTGATCCGCAAACGTCGCCACGGTTTCCGTTCGCGTATGGCGACAAAACAGGGTCGTCAGGTTCTGGCGCGCCGCCGCTCCAAGGGGCGCAAGCGTCTGAGCGCATAATTTTTAGGCCTGCCCCATGAATGATGGGCAGACAATAGAAACCCTTAAAAACCGCGCTGAATTTGTGACCCTGAATCGTAAGGGTCGCAAATGGTCTGCCCATGGTCTGGTTCTTCAAGCCATCAAAAATGATCTCGGTAAAACCCGCATTGGCTATACCGTAACCAAAAAAACCGAAAAATCCGCCGTAAAACGCAACAGAATCAAACGCCGCCTGCGCGCCGTTGCTAGCGAAATAATAACGGCGCACGCTGTGGAAGGCCACGATTACGTCCTGATCGGCATACAGGCTTCAGCCATTCGGCCTTATACGGCTTTGTGCAATGACCTGAAATGGTGTCTCGAAAAACTGGGATGTTTAAAGCCATGATAAAACAGGCGGCAATTCTACTTGTAAAATTCTATCGGCTGGCACTTTCGCCCCTGTCCCCGCCCACCTGCCGCTTTCACCCTACCTGTTCCGGCTATGCGTTAGAGGCGATTGAGAGACACGGGGCGTTCAAAGGCGTATTTCTGGCGATAATACGCATTTCAAAATGCCACCCTTGGTATAAAAAAACTTTCCAAGACCCCGTGCCCGAAGCGTTTGCGTGGATCAGCCTGATCCGCTATAAACGCGGGGGCAAACAAGAACGGTAAAGCACAGATTCCATGAAAAGCGACAAAGACAATATCCACCCGGACGACCTGCGTAATGCGCTGCTGTTTTTCGTGTCCATTTTGGCGATTTACTACCTGTATAACTACATGGTGGTTAAACCGCGTGAAGAGGCCTTGATGGAGGCCAAAAAGATCGAACAGCAAAAAGACCCGGTTGTCATTGCCGCTAAACCCCGCCCGCGTGCCGAGGTGATCGCGGAAACCCCGCGCATTACAATCGACAACGGCGTTATTTATGGATCCATCGCGTTGAAAGGCGGGCGGATCGACGATATTTCTTTCCGTGAATTTTTTCAAAAACTCGACAAAAAAGACAATGTCGTTCTCCTGTCGCCAAAGGAAACCGATTTTGTCCGCTATGTTGAATATGGCTGGGTGGCGGGCGAAGGCGAAAAGATTGCCGTGCCTGATGCCGATACGCTCTGGAGCGTTGAGGGCAACAACACGCTGGCGAAAGAAAAACCTGTGCGCCTTGTCTGGAATAACGGGCAGGGACAACGATTTGAACGCATTTTTTCAATCGACGAAAACTATCTTATTACGGTCGATCAAAAAGTCACGAACAATGCCGGCAAGAAAATCACGCTACATCCATATGGCCTGATTACCCAGACCGGGCTGCCATCCTACTTCGAGGGCGTATGGATTTCTCACGAGGGCGCGATTGGTTATATCGGCGACGAATTAGTAGAAAAAAAATACACCAAGCTCTGGAAAGAACCGGAGCATAATTTTGAGGCCAAGACAGGTTGGACGGGTATCACCGATAAATATTGGCTGACGGCGTTGCTGCCGCCGCAGGGGGAATCGTTGAAATACCGCGTCAGTCGGACGGGGGATTTGCCCGGAAAACAAAAAAAAGGTGAACCGCCGCCGCAAGACATGGGCAAATACCAGGTCGATTATACAGGAAATGCCATCGCCATCGCGCCGGGACAAAGCGGCGAAAGCACAGGCCGTGTATTTATGGGCGCAAAACGCGTCTTGATGCTTCAGGAATACGGCCAGAAATTCGGCATCCCAAAATTCGATCTGGCGGTGGATTTCGGCTGGTTCTGGTTTATGACGAAGCCGTTTTTCTATGCGCTTCATTATCTATACCAAATCGTCGGCAATATGGGCGTGGCCATTATCCTGCTGACCGTCGTGATCCGCAGCGCGGTTTTCCCGCTGACCAATGCGTCGTATAAATCCTTTGCCAAGATGCAAAAAGTATCGCCGCAGGTTCTGGAACTCCGCAAGGCCAGTGGTGGTGACAAAAAGAAACTTCAGGAAGATTTGATAAAATTATACGAGCGCGAAGGCGTCAACCCCATGGCCGGGTGTCTTCCTATGCTGGTGCAAATTCCGATTTTCTTCTCGCTGTATAAAGCGTTGTTTGTAACGATTGAAATGCGCCACGCGCCGTTTTTCGGCTGGATCAAGGACCTGTCTGCGGCTGATCCGACAAATATGTTCAATCTCTTCGGCATGATTAACTGGGATCCTCCGGCATTCCTGCATGTGGGGGTCTGGCCTCTGATATTGATGATAATGATGTATATCCAACAGAGGATGAACCCGCCGCCGCAAGACCCAATCCAGCGCGATATGGCGATCTATATGCCGATTATGATGACCTACATCATGTCAAAATTCGCGGCTGGTCTTGTCGTGTACTGGACGTTCAGCGCCCTTATTGGCGTCATCCAGCAGGCCATCATCAAGCGTTCCCTCGGTGTGCCAATTTACCTGTTCGGCCCGCCAAAACAGCAAAAGAAAATGGAACAAGAATTGGCCGAAGGCCCTGTCGTTCATCCCTTGATTGAAATGGCGGAAAAAGACATCGAGAAAAGCCTTCTAGGTGGCGGCGATGACGAAACCCCAGGTACATCGGTGTCTTCGCCCAAGCCCCGCCGGAAGAAAAAGAAATAAGATGCAAGAAGACGTCGAACATCTTTTTGCCGGCCCTTGCGATTTTATTTGGGGCGCGGCCAGCGTCGATCTCCTCCCCGATGCCGACCTGCCGGAGGTTGCCTTCGCCGGACGCTCCAATGTCGGTAAATCATCGCTTATCAACGCCCTGACGCGCCGCAAGGCACTCGCCCGCACCTCCAACACGCCGGGGCGCACGCAGCAACTTAATTTTTTCAAACTGCGAGACAGGTTTCTATTGGTCGATATGCCCGGTTACGGCTATGCAAAAGTCTCAAAGACGCAGAAGGCAAGCTGGGAAAAACTGATCTTCGATTATTTGCGCGGTCGTCCTACATTGCGCTGCGTTTTTGTGCTTGTCGATTCGCGCCACGGGTTGAAAGATGTTGACCGGGAACTGATGAAGATGCTGGATAACGCCGCCGTTGTGTACCGTATAGTCCTGACCAAGACGGACAAGGCGGACAATATCGACGAAACCATCGCCGCGATTGAACTGGAATTAAAAACCCACACCGCCGCTTTCCCGCAAGTCGCCCAGACCAGCGCACAGGAAGCAAAGGGAATCACCGAATTGCGCGAGATTGTCTATCAATACACAAAAGCGTGATTATTATCACCCTTTGTCATCCTGAGCGTGAGCGAAGGATCCCATGGGATGTTTCGCTGCGCTCAACATGACACTAATTGCTTAATCGACGGTTTCTTCGTCCTTTTTCCGAGAAGAATTATCGTCTTCATCAAAAACAAACGACAATTTTCCATCCGCATAATCCACGGTGACAAGTCCGCCCTTGGCGAGTTTGCCAAACAGGATTTCCTCGGCCAGTGGCCGCTTGATTTTCTCCTGTATCACGCGGGCGAGGGGGCGCGCACCCATTGCCGGGTCATACCCCGCCTTGGCCAAATAGGAACGCGCCGCCGCGGTTAAATCAATCTCAACATTCTTGTCGGCAAGTTGCCCCTCTAATTGAGCGACGAATTTATCGACGACTTTTTCAACCGTATCCGGTTTTAAATTTTGGAACGGTACAATTGCATCCAGTCTGTTCCGGAATTCCGGCGAGAACATTTTGGTGATGGCCTCAGAATCTTCTTCGACCCGCACCTCGCGCTCAAAGCCCACGGGCGCACGCGCCATTTCCGCCGCGCCCGCATTCGTCGTCATAATTAAAATCACATTGCGGAAATCAATCGTCTTGCCGTTGTTATCCGTCAACTTGCCGTAGTCCATGACCTGCAGCAGGATATTAAACAAATCCGGATGCGCTTTTTCAATTTCATCGAGCAATAAAACACAATGCGGATGCTGGTCGATTTTATCGGTGAGCAAGCCGCCTTGATCAAATCCCACATAACCGGGCGGCGCACCGATCAAGCGCGACACCGCGTGCCGCTCCATATATTCCGACATATCGAATCGCACGAGTTCAATGCCCATGGTTTTGGCCAGTTGCCGCGCTACCTCGGTTTTTCCAACGCCCGTGGGGCCGGAGAATAAATAGGAACCAATCGGTTTTTCCGCCTCGCGCAGCCCCGCCCGAGCCATCTTGATGGAATCAACCAGCGCGCCGATGGCCTTGTCCTGATCGTACACCATGGTCTTTAAATCACGCTCCAGCGTTTGTAACGCCTCGCGGTCATTTTTGGTCATGCTGGCCGCCGGGATACGGGCGATCACGGCAATCACCGCTTCAATGTCTTTGTCGGTAATGATTTTCTTACGCTTGTCTTCGGTCACCAGCATCTGCGCCGCGCCCACCTCGTCGATCAGGTCGATGGCCTTATCGGGAAGCTTGCGGTCGCCGATATATTTTGCCGATAGTTTGACGGCGGCTTCAATCGCCTCATCGGTATAGCGAACACCGTGATGATCCTCATAATACGGCTTCAATCCTTTCAGGATTTCAATCGCATCCGGGATGCTGGGTTCATTCACGTCGATCTTTTGAAACCGCCGGACAAGGGCGCGGTCTTTTTCAAAGTGATTCCGGAATTCCTTGTACGTGGTGGAGCCAATGCAGCGAAGCGCCCCGCTCGATAAGGCGGGCTTCAGCAAATTCGACGCATCCATCGCCCCGCCCGATGTCGCCCCCGCGCCGATCACGGTATGAATTTCATCAATAAACAAAACGGAGTTTTCAATATTTTGAAGCTCCGACAAAACCGCCTTGATCCGTTCCTCAAAATCCCCGCGATAGCGCGTCCCGGCGAGCAAACTCCCCATATCGAGCGAATAAATCACCGCGTCTTTTAAAACCTCCGGCACTTCGCCGTTGATGATTTTCCGCGCCAGCCCTTCCGCAATCGCGGTTTTCCCGACGCCGGGATCGCCCACATAAAGCGGGTTGTTCTTGCTGCGGCGGCATAAAATTTGAATCGTCCGGTCAACCTCTTTGGCGCGGCCAATAAGCGGGTCGATTTTCCCCTTCTTCGCCTTCTCGTTCAAATTGACGCAGTAAGCATCGAGTGCCTCCGCCCCCGTCTTGGTCTGGCTTCCGGCTGATTCTTCCGTCCCACGCGGTGTCTTGGCGGGCGCGGGCGTATTTGCGCTTGGAATTTTGGCAATGCCGTGGGAAATGTAATTGACGGCATCAAACCGCGTCATGTCCTGCTCCTGCAGGAAAAATACAGCGTGGCTTTCGCGCTCCGAGAACATAGCGACCAGCACATTCGCGGCCGTGACCTCTTCGCGCCCAGACGATTGCACATGAATCGCGGCGCGCAGCAACACGCGCTGAAACGCGGTGGTGGGCTTCGCATCCCCCGCATCCTTGTCGATCAGATAGGCCAGTTCATTCTCGATATACTGAGCCAACTGATCTTTCAGGTCCGGCAGCGATATGCCGCAAGACCGCAGAACCGCCATCGCATCCTGATCGTCCGTGAGCGCCATCAACAGATGTTCCAGCGTCGCATACTCATGACTCCGCTCACTCGCAATCGCAAGGGCACGGTGGAGAGTCTGTTCTAGGTTACGGGAGAGCATGTTCAGTTCTGAGTTGTGAGTGATGGGTAACGAGACTTCTTCTCGGCACTCATTACTCCCCGCTCATCACTCCTTCTCCATCGTGCACTGGAGAGGCTGTTCGTTGGCTCTGGCAAAATCCATGACCTGCGCGACCTTGGTTTCCGCGACCTCATAGGTAAACACGCCGCAGATGCCGATCCCGCGCCGATGGACATGCAGCATGATGTCGGTGGCTTCCTGG
>JBASFN010000143.1:0-15970 GCA_049653045.1 Alphaproteobacteria bacterium | reverse complement strand
GACATACTGTGCTCATCCACCCCGAGCGAGTCGGGAAGGTTGACGTTATTGCCGAGATCATATCCGGGTTTGACTTGGGTATCGGTTTGCAAACCTCTTAGCGTCTGGAGTGCTTCCCCGTTTATGTATTCCGTTGAAAGACGCGTGAAATCCAGAGGTCCGGGAAGAGATGTTCCGTATACGAGCGACTTAATCACATTGCCAACTTGCACATTATGTGCTGCAAGCTCGAAGGGCATATTGTCGAAAAGAACGCCGGACTTGGCGTAGGTAGCTCCCACCAGTCCCGCTAAACCGCCCCCTAAAGAATGGCCTGTTAAAGAAATTGCCACCTGCGGCGCAGCCCAGTTACCGTTCGCAAAATAGGCGGAGTTCGCCACGCTTTGATAAAACTGGAAGGCCAGTTGCACTTGGTTAAAGGACGTCGCTCCCGCCGCAATAACCCAGCCATTAATAAAATCACCGTTCAGGCCCAACGGATTGTCCGTCCCGCGATAGGAGATAACGGTTTCTCCGCCGTAATTGTAGGCAATGCCGTAAAAGCCGACGGTTTGGGCTGCTGTATCTCCTTTGCTCGCATAAACGAGAGCGTTGCCTAGTTTTGTTCCTGCTGCATCTGATTGTTTAATAGTTCCATCAGGGTTCAATACTAAATTTCCATTGGAATCACGAGGACGTAAATCAATACCCGCACCATAGCCGCGATTGTATGCATCCATCGCCAGAATGGCTTTCATCAGATTTGAATTAACGGTCATTGACTCTCTCCTTGTTTAAAATTCCCACCATGCAAAATATTTGATAGTTCAGGCCCACCCCCTGCAAATTGACCATCAAGATAACCACCTTTGTTTGTAGACAACCAAGGTAACCATTTTTTGATTTTCTCAGTTATTGGCTCGCCTGTCATCTCAATGACCATATCTTTGATGGCCACACCCTCACCAAAAGCAGAGGATAAATTTTCAGGATGTACACCTTTTACAGTCAGTGGATTATTTAAATCTGAGAATGTCACAAGTTGAGCATATTCAGGATATTTCTTAGGATCGGAGATTATTTTACTTCCCGCTAAATGACCATAATGTTCCAGACCTTCTTTACTAAATCCCGACGGCCCAGGAAAAGCGTCAAAAACGACTTGATATGATCCGTCTGTGTCCATAATCGCAAACAATATGCCGCGATGACCGAGGTCCACCGCGATGGCCTCACCCTTCACGAAAGTTCGTGTTTGATAAAGCCCTTGAATCTCGGGCTCCACCAGCTTGACGGTTACCTCACGTACCGCCGAACCTGTTTTTATCCCTTCCGGCGTCTCGACGTTCACGGTCATCTTATACCGCCAGCTTGCCTCCGACAGCCTGAACTTGATGCCGTTGATCCCGGTAACGGTCGTCACCTCCGCCGCCACGGCGACACCCACCGCTAGAACCGCCACCACGCCCAATATCTTCGCCCAAGTCTTCATTTTCCCGATCCCCATTCTCTGCTTATCATTGTACCTGGAGTATCAACCGAATCAGTTCCTAGAAGATTTCCGAATTTAATCCCCGGATTATATCCGCGATTATATGCATCCATTGCCAGAATGGCTTTCATCAGACTTGAATTGACGGTCATTGGCTTTCTCCTTGTTTAAAATGTCCTGCATGCAATCCCAAAGGTGCTTCTCTTGAGGTTGTTCCTCCGTGTAAATAACTTCCATGCAATTCTGGCAACCACCCCAACCACTTCTCAATCCCCCACGTCACGGGGTCGTCGGTCAGTTCGATGGTGAAATCCGTGACCTTCACGCCCGTGCCGTAGATTTTTTCAAAATTATCGACGGGGATTTGTGTTTGCGTCGGAATATCGAAACGCCAGCCTTTTACCAGTGTCACGCTCTTTGGATCGTTCATATCCTTGAACATCACAATCTGCGGATATTGCTCCGGCTTTAATACAGCCTTCGCGCCTTTCATATCCCTGTAATGTTTCGCAACCAGCGTCCAGTCCCCGCCCTTATCCAGGATCGGGAAGCTGTTGAAGACGTGGTAGTAATCATCCGTTCCCATGATCGCAAACAAAACCCCGCGCTGGCCGAGGTCCACCGCGATAGCCTCGCCCTTCACGAAAGTCCGTGTTTGGTAAAGGCCCTGAATCTCGGGTTCCACTTGCTTGACCGTGACTTCCCGTGCCGCCGAACCTGTCTTGATCCCCTCCGGCGTCTCGACGTTTACGGTCATTTTGTACCGCCAGCTTGCCTCCGACAGCCTGAACTTGATGCCGTTGATCCCGGTAACGGTCGTCACCTCCGCCGCCACGGCCACACCCACCGCCAGAACCGCCACCACGCCCAATATCTTTGCCCAAGTCTTCATTTTCCCGATCCCCGTTCTCTGCTTGTCATTGTACCTGGAGTATCAACCGAATCATTTCCAAGAAGATTTCCGAATTTAATCCCCGGATTGTACCCACGATTGTATGAATCCATAGCAAGTATGGCTCTAAACAAATTACTATTCATAGGGTGACTCCTCTGTTGAAAACGCTCCAGACGCTAAACTGTTTGCAAAAGAACTCTGTGATTTATATGTGTTATATCGGAGTCCATCTAACATTCGATCATAATATTCTGGAAGCCATTTCAGTATAGAAATTAGCCCGGTTGAGATATTTTCATCCGTCATCTCGATAGTAATGTCTTTCAGACGCACCCCTTTGCCGAACAGCTCCTCAAAACGGTCGGCCTTGATATGCATCTCTTGTTGTGAACAGGCGCCGCCCGGATCGCTGCAATTAACTTCCAGCACGGGCGTTACACTCTTCGGATCGTTGAGATCTGTGAACGTCACCAGTGCCGGGTAAAGGGGAAATCTCAAGACCGCTTTTGCGTTCTTAAGGGTGCTGTAATATTTCACGCCATTCAAGGTAAGGCCTCCACCGCCATCAGGCATAGGAAAAGCATGAAAGACAATGCTATCGGCGTGGTTAACACCGAGCCAAGGCCCGCTCAACAGCGCAAACAATTTCCCGCGCCCGCCGAGATCAACGACAACTGCTTCCCCTTTAAGGGTCTTCTTTGGGTAATAAGGATGATCGGGGTCCTGAGATTGGGGTTCCATCGTTACGCTCACCTCGCGGACAGCGCTGCCGGATTTAATGCCTTCCGGGGTTTCGACGGTTACCGTCATCTTGTAGTGCCATGAATATGAAATCGGCTGCTCCTTACTGACAACCTCTGCCGCAACGGCTATCCCTACCCCCAGCAACGCAACCAGACCCAGTATCTTTCCCCAGTTTTTCATGCCGCTCTCTTTTTCATTTGTTGTTGATTATCATTCGCCGCCAGCCCCCCGCCCAGCGAATGTCCGGTCAGAGAAATATTCGCGCTCAGCCAATTTCCGCTCCCGGCCACCGCCTGATAAAACTGCACCGCCATGCGGCCCTGCTGGCTGTCAGTATTCGTCAGCCCAAGCGTCCAGCCGTGTTTTGCATCGTTGCTGGTGAGGGGGTTGCCGTTGAAATCATCCGTCCCGCGATACGAAATCACCGTCTCGCCACCCGGCAATCCGTCCAGATCGTACGCAATGCCGTAGAAGCCTATGGATTGGGCGGCGGTATCTCCTTTTTTATCATAGATTATTGCGTTTCCTAGTTGTGCACGATAAGTCACCGAATTTTCAGTGTATGTAGTATCTGAATCTTGTATATATTGCCCGGTTGCATTTTTCTTTCTCAGGTCAATTCCTGCATTATATCCCCGGTTATAAGAATCCATTGCCAATATGGCTTTAAAAAGATTGCTGTTCATCACTTATCTCCGTGTTTAAAATTTCCAGTGTGCAGCCCCAAAGGAGCATCTTTGCCTGTAAATCCGCCATGCAAATACCCACCATTCAATCCGGAAAGCCAAGGCAATTTGCCTTCAATACCTAGAGTTATCGGTTCGTCGGTGATTTCAATAGTTACATCCTGCAATGACATGCCTTCTCCAAATTGCGGAAACAAGTTTGTAGTATTTACTCTTTGCACTGACATCGGGTCTTTTAAATCCTTGAATATCACCATCATCGGGTATTGTTCGGGCTTTAATATCGCTTTCGCGTCTTTGAGATTTTTGTAATAGCGAATTCCTTCGGTCGTGGTTTCGCCGCCGGGGCCGCCGGGGCGCGGAAACGCGTTGTAAAACGTCCGTTCACCCGGAATCAGGGAGAACAGAACCCCACGCTTTCCTAAATCCACCACCACCGCCTCGCCCTTGAGCGTCGCCGGGTTGCCCGCCTCGGGGAAATTCAGAATCTTCGCGCTGGAATCCGCATTCGACATTTCATAGACCGCGCTGCCGGATTTCAGGCCCTCGGGCGTTTCCACTTCAACCGTGATCTTGAAACGCCAAGTCCCCGACACATAAATATCCCCCATCGCCCACGCCGCTCCGGCCATCAGAACAACTCCCAGTACCATCAAAAACACTTTCATGCTGATCTCTTTTCTATCCTATGTTATTCCTGTCATAAAATTCGAAGCTAACACAGAAAGGCTTCGCCAGCAGCCCCGCGCTTGCCTGTTTTCAAATTCAATATTTGGAGAAAAATATCGGGCAACCCGATCCGTAAACGCACAGCCCAGTACAAAGACACCACAGGCGGCGAATACGCTCACCTCGTTTTGTTGAGCCGGAAGTCTGGCTGGCTCTTTATAAAAAGTATTACGCATTCTTATCTACCCCACGCAGTAATATTGGAACCGTAGGCAAAATCCGCCAATTCCGTCAAGAAAATTGAGCCCTACCACCAGAAACAACCCTTGCGCGTAATTTTTCATATATAAAAGTGCCTTAATTGACACTCAGGGGCTTTTTCTAATGTGCCACTTCACCAAATACCCCCGATTTTTCCTTCCGATAAGTGAATGTTATCCGCAAAATCACCATCCGACGCGATCCTTCCCAGCAACCCGCGCAACAACTTACCTGAGATTTGCCTGTACGAAAAACTGCCACAGCGGCTTGAACCTGTACGATCGCATTTTAGTGCAGATAACTTCCCTCGATATTTTTTGATTTTTGTAAACCGATGCTTGATTGGCTAATTTTTCTTGCACGGATGACCATAAATCGAGGTGAATAATTCCGTCATGCTGCCCATCGTAAGTTTTTTCTTTATGGCGTATCTGGCCAATATAAATTGGATTTGATAACAGCGCATACAACGCACCCCGTGAAAATGATTTTCCGCCGACGGATCTGCCGTCTTTATAAGTGACAAACCGCCCATGCGGAAAACTAACGAGTTCGTTTATATAGGGCTCAACCCATTCGTTCTTCCCCTCTTTATCAACAATATAAAGGCGCCCTGAATGAATGATGGGCAGCGCATACCCATTTCGCCACACTACTGAGAATGAGGATTTATGGGCTGGAATGCCCCGCTCTCTCAGTCGTGAAATTTTTGGTGTGGCGAAGGCTGTAAAGCTGATGATAAACAATTAAAATCATATAGGCACTAATCACCATTGAGGGCTTTCTCAATAAACAACTGCGCCATTTCTTTTGCTTTCATACCAGCTTTTTTATCGCCGCAGACATGCGCTTGCACGGTTGCTCCTTCGATCAAAAAATTCAACTCCTCCGAAAGAGCAGCAGGATTCTTTGCTCCAGCACTTTTAGAAAGCTCACAAATATAATCAAACATCAGACGTTTATGCTCTGCGCAAACGATGTGGCACGGATTCTCTTGTTTTGGAAATTCTGCTGATGCATTAATAAACATACAGCCTGAAAAATTCTTACTATTGAACCATTCGTCAATTGTATCAAATACCGCATCTAGTCGCTGACGAGGCGTTTTACCCAAACGTTCAACGCTGCGCATAAAATTATTTCTAAATAGTTCATCACGCCGGCGAAGTGTGGCAAGGATCAATTCGTCCTTCGATTTAAAATGTGCGTAGATAGTTTTTTTAGTTACGCCAGATTCTGAAGTAATTTTATCGACGCCGGTCGCATTGAAGCCTGCTTGGTAAAACAAATTCAGTGCGATATCAATAATCTGATCACGCTTAGATGGGTTTGGCATAGGGCACTCCAATATGTATACAGATATGTATATCATATATGAATTAAAATCTCCATAAAATTTTGTGATTTTAAAAGATATTTTTCAAAATATAATTACTAAGTATTTGTTATATAATGATAAAATAATAATATCGATATTTTTAGAATGCTTGATTGACAAGGTATACAGATCAGTATAGTTTAAAAGGGTAAGTACGATTACTTGCATTATTTAACATTTAAACCCAGGAGAAAACTTATGTCACGTATTCAACCCAACGCTAGCCCTGATACTAAATCTCAAGAACTTCTGAGCGGCGTTAAGCAAATGCTGGGCGGCACCCCAAATATGTTCACGACGCTTGCCCATTCTTCCTCTTCGCTTGGCTTTGCTGTTGCTGGCTTTACCGGATTTGGTGCCAGCAAACTAAGTGCGGCACTACGCGAGCAACTTGCTCTCACTGTCGCGGGCGCAAACGGTTGCGAATATTGCGCATCTGCCCACACAGCGCTTGGTAAAATGAATAAGATTGCAGAAGGCGAGCTGGCTAATAACCTGAACGCTAAATCAGCGGATCCTAAAACACAGGCTGCCCTAACCTTCGCTCGCAAGGTTGTAGTTGCTCGTGGTCATGTAGCTGATGCCGATCTACAGACCGTTCGTGTGGCTGGTTATAGCGATGCCGAAATTCTGGATATCGTCACCATCGTCGCTTTCAACACATTCACTAACTACATCAACAGCGTTGCCAAAACGGATGTCGACTTCCCTTTGGTGAATATCAGTGATGTTGCGAAAGCTGCTTAAATTCCCCAAGGGGCGGGCTTTAAAGCCCGTCCCTTCAATTTCCACTTAATTTCAGGAGACTAAAAATGAAGAAATTTTCTACTCTTGTAGCGTTGGCTCTTTTTGCTTTTGCTGCGTTTCCTAGCTCAGCAGATGCCGCAGAGCAAGTTAGATACAAAACAGCCAAAGTCGACGGTGTAGGTGTTTTTTACCGTGAAGCTGGCTCAAAAGATGCCCCCAATGTTTTGTTATTGCCGGGCTATCCAACCGATTCACATATGTTTCGGGATTTAATTCCGCAGCTCGCAGAAAAATACCATGTGATTGCACCCGACTATCCCGGATTTGGTTATAGCGATATGCCGGACCGTAAGAAGTTTGCCTATACATTTGATAACTATGCAAAAGTAATTGGCAGCCTCACAAAACAATTAAAGCTTGATAAATTTGCGGTCTATGTGATGGATTACGGCGCACCGGTTGGGTTCCGACTGGCTGCTCAAAACCCAGAAAAAATCAGCGCTATTATCGTACAAAATGGAAATGCCTATGATGAAGGATTGAGCACGTTCTGGGATCCAATCAAAACCTACTGGAAAACAGGGGCCAGCAAAGACCGTGAAGCTATCCGCTGGCTCACAAGCCTTAAAGCAACTGAATGGCAATATTCGAATGGCGTAAAAGATATGTCATTGATCAGTCCAGATGCGAAGCTGCACGACCAAGCATTGCTTGATCGCGCCGGCAATCAAGAAATCCAGTTGGATATTTTCTATGATTACCGGACCAACCCACCTCTTTATGCATCTTGGCAGGAATATTTCCGCAAGCATCAGCCACCTATATTAGTGGTCTGGGGTAAAAATGACGGCATTTTTGCATCCGCTGGTGGCGAAGCGTTTAAGCGCGATTTGCCAGATGCAGAAATCCATATGCTCGATACCGGCCACTTTGCGCTGGAAGAGTATAATCAGGAAATAGCAACTAAAATGATCGATTTTTTAGATCGTAAAGTGAAGTAACGCTTGATGAAGGGCTATGGAGGTTATTCTTCCATAGCCCGATCAAGGAAAACTCTATCAACCTATTAGCCGGCATCCGCATTGAATTTACCGCTAGAAAAGAAAAGGAGAATTATCATGAACACTATAACATCTACATTTGAACACACGGAATCATGTAAAAATGCTGCCCATTCCGCGTATGGTGCTGCTGACTATAACTGGCAAGAATTATGCCGTGATCCAGTAGCATCCAAAATACCATTGCTTCCGCCATTCACCGAAGAAACGGCGCGCGCAAAAGTACAGCGCGCGGAAGATTTGTGGAACACGCGCGATCCTAAGAAAGTCGCGCTTGCATACACCGAAGATTCCGTTTGGCGCAATCGCGATCAATTTGTAAAAGGGCGCGCCGAAATTGAAGACCTGCTTACGCGTAAATGGCAGAAAGAACTTGATTACAAGCTGAAGAAAGAGCTGTTTTTGTTTTCTGATAATAAAATAGCCGTGCAGTTTGAATATGTGTGGCGCGATACAGAGGGTAAGCGTTACCGTGCTTACGGCATTGAGCATTGGGAATTTGCACCTGATGGGCTGATGCAAAAACGTACCGCCAGCATTAATGACGTAACACTTCACCAACAACTATAAAGGGCAACCACCATGACCTACGATAAACATGATAATAAAGTTTTCTTTGTCACCGGCACCAATCGCGGAATCGGCAAATCGATTGTTTAACTTTCATAAAGCGATCCAATGCGTGATAACAAAGAAAGCATTGTGGTTAAAGCGGCGGCGAAGTGCTCGTAAATCAGGCTACGCTTATTGTTAAATGTATTTCTCTGTCCATGTCGCAATCATATTTGCCGCATATTCAGCATCCTCGCGGCGCGATATTAAATGATCTGCGTCATCAAGAGAAATATAGCTTTTAGGATGCTTTGCCCAAGAAAATATCTTAGCAGCATTCTCAATACCCACAACATTATCAAGTGGTGCGTGCATCACAAGAAGCGCTCTTTTTAAACCTTTAACAGAATTTTCGAGTTTGATACTTTCAATATCTTCAATAAATTGTTTTTTGATTTTAAAAGGACGCCCCACCAACTGCACTTCTGCTTCGCCGTCTTTCATAATTTTATCACGATGTTTTTCAAACTGATGGGCCACATGCGCTATATCGGCGGGTGAACCTAGTGTTACAACAACTTTACATTCCGGAACGTCCTCAGCCGCCATCAAAACTGCCGAGCCACCTAAAGAATGACCAATTAACATTGAAGGCGCTTGTAATTTAGCCCGCATATAGTTTGCGGCGGCTATAAGATCTTCAACGTTGGAAGAAAAATTCGTATTCGCAAAATCACCTTCACTGGCGCCAAGACCTGTAAAATCAAAACGAAAAACAGCAATACCCCGCGCTTTTAAATAACTTGCGATACGCGAGGCGGCAAAAACATCTTTTGTACATGTGAAGCAATGGGCAAACAAAGCGTATGCCTTAATTCCACCTTCTGGCTTATCAAGACGAGCAGCTAGCTCTTCGCCCGCGCCACCCATAAATACAATCTTTTCCATCAGATCTCCTCATGCAAAAAGAAGCACATTACCTCAAACACTCATAAGTCAAATACACACTTATTGCCAGTGCTTAGATCGTTAAAATAATTCTATTTTTCGCGCGCGAAGCTTTTCCCCCGACCTGAGAATTGTTCTCATAAGACTATCCACACAGCCATCTACATAGCCATCCGCCATACTCAGAGAGAAATAGCCCCGTGAGGCCCGCAATCCGCGGGGTTTTTAGCGTGCGCCCATTTGGCCAAACCACTGAGAATGCCAATTTCTTCTCCCCAAACCACATTTCTCTCAAGCTTGCAGATTCCAGTTTGGCGGACATGATATTGAGCAAAGTTTAAAATATCCGATTCCCTGCCTATCAGAGAATTTCTAACAATTCTCAGCCGCAGCACGCGTGAGAAATTACAGAAATAAGGGGCCACAGCCTAAAGTCGCACCACTAAGAAATGGGAAATCGATGCCCAATATGGGCATTACTATGCCAGTTCAAACGTCTTGAAAATGCACTGACCGACAAACCCATCCGAGAGATTTTCCCGGGCAGCGATTTCACGAATAGAGATGCTCCCGGTAAATATGTGTTAATGGTATAAATTACCATGAAAAAAATTTCACAAGACCTTAACAAATGGGAAATATGGGTTACGATCGCGGCGTTGGCTTCGGTCGCGTTTCATTTTATTCTTCTCAATACATCCTATAGTAATATCCCCCTGCAGGGCATGATCGCCATCGGCGGCTTACCGCTCTTGATCCAGATCGCAGCAAAACTGCTAAAAGGCGATTTTGGCGCAGACATGATGGCGATTATTGCCCTAATTACGGCGGCAATTCTGGAGGAATACCTCGCCGCCGTCCTGATTATCATTATGCTCTCTGGCGGGCAGGCACTCGAATTTTATGCCATGCGCAAAGCGTCTTCGGTACTGCGCGCACTGTCGGATCGTATGCCCTCCAATGCACACCGCAAAAACGGCGATGTCATAAACGATATTGCACTGGAGCATATCCGCATTGGTGATCAGATTATCATATACCCGCATGAGACCGCGCCCGTGGACGGCAGCGTTATAGACGGCCATGGCGCCATGGATGAATCCTACCTTACAGGCGAACCATACACAGTGACCAAAGCCATCGGCGCAGGCGTTCTCTCAGGCGCGATTAATGGCAATGATGTGCTGACTATCCGCGCCGAAAAACTGGCCGTGGATTCCCGTTACGCGCAGATCATGAGCGTGATGCAAGACGCCGAGCAAAAACGCCCGACTATGCGGCGAATTGGGGATCAGATCGGCGCGATCTTTGCGCCGTTTGCGCTTATTCTTGCAATCGCGGCATGGGGTTTCACAGACGATCCCATGCGCTTTCTGGCGGTGCTAGTGGTGGCCACGCCCTGCCCGCTTCTGATTGCCATTCCCATCACCCTGATCAGCGCTATTTCCATGGCCGCCAAACGCGGGATTATCATCAAAGATCCAACCGTTCTGGAACGCTTGCCCACCTGCCGCACGGCGATTTTCGACAAGACAGGCACGCTAACCTATGGCAAGCCAGAGGTAACAGAAATCATTACCGCCAAAGACATAAATTCCGATGATATTTTGCGCCTTGCCGCCTCGCTGGAGCGTTATTCCAAACACCCGTTGGCCAGTGCGATTTTGACAGCAGCGAAAAAATCCAATCTATCCCTGATGGATGCAAATGCCGTGTCCGAAAAGCCGGGACAAGGCTTAAGGGGAACCGTCGATGGACACGAAATTACGGTGACCAGCCGCAAGAAATTCATCGCCGTAAATCCTGATACGGAATCGCTTCTACCCGATACAGCGGCGGGGTTGGAATGTTTGATCCTGATGGACGGCGCGTATGCCGCCACCATCCGCCTGCGCGATGCACCGCGTGATGACGGCAAACCGTTTATCAGCCATCTCGGACCGCGCCATCAATTCTCAAAAGTGATGATTGTATCGGGCGACCGTGAGTCCGAGGTCACATATCTCGCCGATCTTCTGGGCATCAAGGAAACCTATGCCTCGCAAAGCCCGGAGCAAAAAGTGGAGATCGTCCGGCGGGAAACCGCGCTAGCTCCCACGCTCTATATGGGCGATGGGATTAATGATGCGCCCGCACTCACCAGTGCCACGGTGGGCATCGCCTTCGGCCAGCATAGCAGCGTGACGGCAGAGGCCGCAGGCGCGGTCATCATGGAAAATTCATTGGTGAAAGTGGATGAACTATTTCATATCTCAGCCGATATGCGAAAGATTGTCCTGCAAAGCGCACTGGGCGGCATGGGCTTAAGCATCATCGCCATGGGCTTTGCCGCGGGCGGCCATATCACCCCCGTGGCGGGGGCATTACTGCAAGAGGCAATCGACATTCTCGCCATCGCCAATGCCCTGCGCATGACATGGCAGAAACGGGTGGTGGGGGATATTTAAAGAAAGTTACCTTTAACTGGAAATTCTAAACCAGTCTTCCAAAGCATGATGTAGTCTTGCAACTTCGTGCTCCGCACTATGAATCCTTTTGCGTTTAGAAGATATACTAAGCCGTCCTAACCTCCACCTTCCCCTCGATCGTCCTTTGCACGGGGCATTTGGCGGTATATTGCTCTATTTGATTAGAATCAAATACTGGATCGTCTAAATGTGGTCTATAGAGCTCTCAATTTCAGGATAGCCGCGATGAATATTATAAAGTATTTACGTTTGTACCATGCCGCTCTAGCAATAACAGCGATTCTTGCTTATGTCACAGGCGAGCTCGGGATTATCCATGCGTGGCTGGGATATGGGGTTGCACTGATTATTGTGATGCGTTTGCTTTGGGCAATCAGTGGAGAGCGTCAGCTTGGGCTGTCAAAATTTTATCCTTCTTTCGAGGGGATGAAGGTCAATAATGCCTTAACGCACCCTGCCATCAGCCATACACTTCTTGCTGGAATTGCCCTGTCTGTGATTGCCGTGACCATAACAGGCATCATGATGGATCAAGGAAAATCCATCGGTCTTGCAGAAATTAAAATGATAGCCGCAGCCTTTGCAGATGATGATGGGCAATATGGTGAGAGCGATGAAGGGTTTCTTACGGAATCACATGAGCTTTTTGCGAACATCATGCTCCTATTTGTAGGAATGCATGTTACCTATTTGATACTTTTTAAACGTCCTTTGGCCTTATTCATGCTGTTTTTTCCCAAGCAAAATAAAAAATAATGTTACTTAAACCGTCTTAATCTCCACTTTCCCCTCCAGCGTCCTTTGCACGGGGCATTTGGCGGCGACGTCGATGAGCTTTTGGCGTTGCTCATCGGTTAATTGATCGCCATGTACAATAATCTTTTTTTCAAAAACGCTGACCTTATCGATTTTCTGGTGGGTGAGTGTAACCTCGACCTTATCCAACGGCCATTTTTCCCGAAGCGCGTACCAGCGCACCGTCATCGCCGTACACTCCCCGAGCGCAGCGGTAAGCAGATCATAGGGCGCGGGGCCGAGATTTTTGCCACCCGCCTCCTCCGGCTCATCACCTTTGATGCTATGCCCCGAAACATCAATCGACACAGCATAATCACTTTCTCCCGTTTCAATCACCTGCGCGGTGATAATTTTATCTGCTGACATGATACTTTCCTTTTACAACCCTTTACGATGACCGCCTTCATTTTCCCAGCGTGCAATCGCGCTCTTTTCATTGAGCATGGCTTTGCACGCTCTAGCCATCACGATTTCTTCATCCGTCGGGATAACATAGACCTTGAAATCCCCGATCCAGCGCAAGCGCGTGGTTATATTATCACGAATGGGGGTGGCGTGCTCGCCAATTCCGCCGGTAAACACAAGCGCGTCCAGCCCGCCGATATCCAACCCTGCACCGCCGATGAGCGTATCATTACCCATTCCTCCCTGAATCGTATCATTGCCAGAACCTCCGTCAAGAATGTTTAAGCCCGCGCTCCCGGTAGACGATCTTTTGCGAATAATGTTGCAGAACTTTTGTATTTGTTCCATCAAATCGCTCGATAGCGCGTTGCTCTGCCTTGCCCGAATTGCTCCAGCTTATTCATATCGAGAAACTTCTTCATAATTTGCTCAATCGTGCGCGGCGGGAAGCCAAGGGCGGCTATCGCGTCTCCACGATTAAACTTTTTACTCTCTAAACTCTGCACCCACTTCCAAAATGCAAGCTGCTTCTCAGATAGAAGATACTCAAACTGATCGCTTTCAAGGATGGTTTGCGCGGCTCTGGCTTGTTTCAGGAAGATGTTAAAGATGTATAGAAGCCAAGGCTCAACACTCTCATTATCTGTCTTCCATACACGCTGTGTCTTGTTGAGCGCAAGGTAGTATTCCGCCTTTGTCTCTTCGATAAGTTTCTCATGCGATACCAGTGTAGAAAAGGCATACCCGGTTTGCAGCAACATCAAGTTTGTCAGCAAGCGGCTTGTCCTGCCGTTCCCATCCTGAAACGGGTGTATAGCCAGATACTCAAAGGCGAAGTTGGCAATCAAAATCAAGGGATGCTTAAACTTCTCCGTCTGCGCCCATTGATACCAATCAATCAAGTCGCGCATTTCTTTCTCAGTCAGGTGCGGCGGTGTTGGCTCAAAGATTACGCCGACAACTTTGCCTTCCTGATCCTTCGCCTCGACACGATTAGGGCCGATTTTGTAGCGTCCCTTGTGGCCTTGATCCTTGTCGCTGTAGGCAAGCATATCCTTGTGCAGTTGAAGGATGTGGCTCTCTGTAATCGGAATGTCCTGATAGCTTTCAAACACGCGCTCTAACATCTCGATGTAACCAGCAACTTCTTGCTCATCACGTGTCTTGAATGACTTAATCCGCATGTTGCGATAGAGGGCTTCAACTTCTTCATCGCTCAGGCGGTTGCCCTCAATACGGTTTGACGCGCCGGTCGATGTAACGATGACCGATTGCGTCAGCCGCTCTATAGTTTGGGGTAAGAGCCTGTTTGTCAGCGTGTAGGTGTTCTTAACAGCATCAATCTCGGCAATCATGGAGTAGATCGTCTCCGTCAATTCCGGGGACAATTGCAGCCGTTTGCTCAGTCTAAATTCACGCCATTCCATATGTGAGATTATGTGAGATTATGTGAGAAAAGTCAAGTTTACCCCATACTAGACGTGGGATTGTGTGAGAATATGTGAGAAAGCACATTAACTCTCTGAAATGGTGGTTTAATTCCCTGCGGGTCAGAAAAAATTCCCTGCTAGGGTGCTTAGGGAATTTTTGTATAAAAACGTGGTCAACCCCCTTATAGGGGGCGGCTCAAAAGCTTTCATACATCTGAACTGGGTGGCAAATCCGGTCGATCTATCCTGGATTTTGGACTCCTGATAAACCTGCCTACAGTCTCGAAAACTTGTACCCGGCACCATGGACTGTTTTTATAATTTCCGGGCTTGCAGGATCCTTCTCAATTCGCTTCCGCAAGTTAGAGATATGTTGATCGACGGTGCGGCTTTCCGGCATAATGTGAGTCCCCCAGCAGCAATCCAGCAAGGCATCGCGGGTGATGACCTCATCGGCGCGCTCATGCAGAAGCCCTAATATCTTTACCTCGCGCAAGCTCAATTCAATTTCCTCGCCGCCCCGCTTTGCTTTCATCTGCGAAGGGTAAACGGTCAGTTCATTCATTGTGAAGTTTTCAGGTGTTTTCCTGTCATTTTGCGATTGCATATAGCGGCGCATGACAGCCCGGATGCGGGCCACAACTTCATGCACACCGAAAGGCTTTACGATGTAATCATCGGCGCCGAGTTCGAGACCGAGAACCTTATCGATTTCCTCACCCTTTGCACTTAGAAAAATGATGGGGATTTGAGGGTTTGTTTTGCGGATTTCGCGGCACACATCATAGCCGCTGATGCCGGGCATCATGATATCAAGACACAGGATATCCGGCATACCTTCGACATAACGCTCTAAAGCTTCACGGCCATCCTTCGCTTTCAGGGTTTCAAAGCCTTCATTCTCAAAGATTTCCTTCAGGCCGTTCAAAATATTGGAATCATCTTCTGCGATCAGTATCTTCATAAAATAACCTCAAAGCAGGCGCCGTTTTGGGAATCCACCAACCTCAACTCCCCACCGTGCAGTTTTGCAAGATTGACGGCCAGAGGCAAGCCGATGCCGATGCCGGAAACGCCCTCTGTTAAATGGTTTCTGCCCCTGAAAAACGGCTTGAAGATATCCGCCCTCATATGGGCCGGAATGCCGGGTCCGCCATCCTTAACCCTGATATGAATACGACCCTGTTCGATCCAGGCTTTAATATTCACAAAACCGCCGCTTGCGGCATATTTTTCGACATTACCGATAAGATTGACAAGTATCTGCTCCAGTATACCGCGGTCGACCTGTTGTTTTCCCGCCGCGCAGTCAAGTTCGATGCGGATGTTTTTTTCTTTGAACCTCTGGTGAAAGTTTTCAACGACTTGCGCGACCAATAGATCGACATCATGTTCCTGCCGATTCAATTCCAGCCTTTGACCGGAGGAGAACATCAAGAGATTGTCCACCAGACGGT
>JBASFN010000142.1:0-20270 GCA_049653045.1 Alphaproteobacteria bacterium | reverse complement strand
CTAGCGAAACGGCCAGCGCCCCCCCAAGAACGATAATAATATTCTTATTCATCCGGTTACCTTTTGAGGCTTTTTGTTCGATCATAACTGGGAACACTGAAAGAAGTTATACGCCATGCAGGCGGCTTAACGTCAATAATGATCCCATAATGTTAAAAATTGATGAAACTCTAGGCAGGGGTCAAAAAGGTTAGTACTACAGAGCCAACATACCCTAATTTGACAAAACATGCCAGTGCGCCGCAAACGATGGCCACCCCGTAAGGAACTTTATTCTCCCCTCCCTGCACGCGAGCAATCCAGCTTCCCGGCGCGGGGCTCTTAAAAGGCTTTGATTTTCCAAGAACCAAAGCAGAAATCCCCACAACCCCTACAGCCAGAGACATATAAAACAAAAACGCTGGCAGACCGGAAATTCCGACCCAAAAGGCATAGGCTGTCGCAAGCTTTGAATCCCCAGCTCCCATAGCCTTTACGGCGAAAAGTGTTGCGGTAATGGCAAAAACCACCCCTCCGGAGATCATGTGTGAATAGAGGCCTTTAAATACCTCCCCGTGCCCCAAAAGATGCATCAGGATGAAGGCAACGAAAAATGAGAGGGCGATAGCGGCGCTATGCCAATTCGGGATCGTTAGGCCTTTTATGTCCGACCAAGCAGCCATAACACCAATAGCCAGTGCAATCAGGACACAGGTTAAAAACAAGACGAGCGCAATCATGAGAGGCTCCAGGCTTTTTTGTGAGGAAAAGACAAAAGAAAAAGACGTGAAAAAGCCCGCCTTGTATAGCACAAGGCGGGCTTTTCAACAATTCTGAATTAAGGAGCCGCAGCGTTTGCGTTCGCCTCAACCATTTTGTCTTCCATCGTATTAAACGTCGCTTCCAACTGGTCGCCGAACGTAAACACAACGGCAACAATCGCCAGCGAAATACCCGCTGCAATCAGACCGTATTCAATAGCCGTCGCGCCATCTTCGTTGCGCAGATAGGCTTCTCTAAAGGCAAGTAGTTTTTTCATTTTGAGATCTCCTGTTATAGATTTTCAGATTTTCGGTTACCCACACTCCGGGCTTACGCCTAAAGTCCCAACCGTATGTTTCCAGAATATCAGATTTATATTTAAGGGAAGGTTAAAGGAACACAGTAATTCAGTATATTCTTATAAAAAAAATCGTTTTTTTGCAAGTCTCTAGCAAACATTTAAATCAAATTGTTTGGATCATCACAGTAAAATGAAAACCCCGGCAACCTTGGAAGGCGTCCGGGGTTGTATGTACAGGCTGCATCAGTGAATGATGTGGAGGTTGCTTAATTCACGGCTGATTGTTTCAAAAACTTCTATCAACTCTTCCTGCGATGGCGCATCGAAATAATGCGTCGCATCAGTTGCGCAGTTACGATAATAATTCTTTGTGTCTTCATTAATGCCTGATGTGAATGTTACAGTGTATATCGTTACTCCTTTTTCTTTCAAAGCTTCACAGGTTTCGGCGAAACGATCATTAAATTTCGTTACGCTCATATTGTTTTTTGCTGTTGCCCAATAAGCTGAGTACGTGCCATTTTCTGTGTTATCACCATCGGTCATCATAACGACCGCCTTCTTCCAGTAAATATCTTCCCATGCTGCGCCTTCAATAAAAGGCGTTTCGGGGGAGAGAACACGAGCGCCCCATGCCATACCAATATTACCCAAAGTATTTCCTTCCGGGATCATGTCATCGACACGATCCAGCAACGTTGCCTGATCGCTCGTTAACGGCAAAATATAAGCATAAGGGCAACCCTGATTTGGTGTGCCGCTTCGGCAAAAACAATATGTGGCATTGCACGATCCGCCGCCGCCGCCACAAGAACTACAACGAGCACTACTGTAATCCGAACCCGAACACGTCTGGCCATTTGAGATTATTTTTCCAAACATATAGATGTCCCAATCCCCAGTATAATTATCCAGAACATCATAATCATAAGGGTCATTTGTTGTACTGGCCGGATTCCATCCATGACCTTTGCAGTTTGCCGCACTATTACAGCCCGTTCCCGTTCCTGTACGCCATAACTGCCCTGATGAACCGCTGACATGCGTTGCCGCCACATTGAAATCTGTTTCTTTATGTTCTACCACACATCCATACCATCCGCTGCTGCTGGCATGGTTGGTTGTGTAGCTGACACCTGAGGGTTGCGTGACGAAAATATCTCCATCACTATATGTCGTTCCATCAGGATTTTTTCCAAGGCCATATCGGCCTACACGTACCGTGTTGCTGTAGGGAACAATTCCAATCTTGATCGTATTGGGATTATCGGTATGAGAGAAAAGAGTATTAATGAAATTCTGCGTTCCTGTTTTAAGAGCACCAATATTGTTGTTTGTTGCCATTGATCCGGTGTTGTCGAGAACCATAACAACTTCAAGACCCTGAATTTCACGCTGAACAGTGGTTTGCGCCTCGACATCTATTTCTGTTATGCCGATGACGCTAAGAAAAAAGGTATTATATTGAGCATATCCTGTAACCTCAATAAAATCCCCGTTAATAACAACCACCGGCTCAAATGCAACGCCCAAGTCTTCCTCTGGATAATTTGCATGAAAGAAATCTCGTACTTTTTGCTCGATTGCCACCGGATCTGTTGCCGATGCGGCGGCGGCGAGCGCGGCGGCGTCTATCGCCTGTGCCAGTCTTTGTTGCACGAGGTAAGCATATGCGTAATCAAGAGCCATTCCAGCTGAGCCTATAATGACCGGAGCCATAATTGCAAAAGCAATCAGGATTGTTCCTGATACATCCCTAATAAACTTTTTTATAGTTTTTACAGTTCCAAACATGGCAACCCCCTTTTGGGTTTGTTTTTCAATTTTTAAAAATTTACTCAAGATAGACAATCGCACTTTTACGGCCACGAGCGAAGGCAACTTCCTGCATGGCAATGTCATCAATAATAAACCCTGCAAATACAGGTTCAAAGACATAACGAACCGAGACCACAACAACGCCATTTCCAGCCTCAGCAAGGCTGATAACATCTTCAAGAACGTTTGGATTGGCCGTCATATTTCTTGTCTCTCGCCAGACAATTTGCGGATCCGCGTTTGCGTCAAAACTAATACTGACAACATCAACGCCATAACTTGTCGAACCGAATGGAGCAAAGGCCAACTCGCCAGCCTTAACGGCATCATCTATTTCTGCGGCACTAACGCTTTCGCTTCTGGTTATCAGGTCTGCTACCACCTGTGACGCGCGGATTGCCTTCTGGTTAGAAAGAATCCCATTACCCATATCAAACACACCGAGAAGAAGAGTTAGCAAAATAGGAAATACAAGAGCCGCTTCAGTTGCCGCGACGGCTTCCGTTTCACGCATCCACCTCTTTATCAGACTTGAATGTCTTTTTTGACTTTCTTCCGACATATTCAAGCCCCTTCAAAATCGTAAGGCTCAGTCTGGAGCACAATGGTGGACATGAAGAATATTGCGTTATCGTCTCCCGCTAACAAGGGGCCTATCAACGGTGTCATCATATTATATCTATAAAAAACACGGATGAGGACGCGAGAGCTTGACCCCCCCGCACTAAACCCGGCAGAAACCAAGTTTCCATCCACATCAAATTGAGGCTGCATAGCGTCGTAATCGGAAAAGCTTGCCATCGTCTGAACTTCAATGATGACATCGTCACATTTAATAAGAACGGTGGCATAGTCGCAAAGTGCCGTTCGGAACTGGGCTTCCGGATCTACGGCCTCATTCTGTTGGAGCTGGCCAGTGCGTATCAAACGCGCTGCCGAACTTGTGGCTCCCTCAAGAAGACTGGCCGCCGAATACATAATCGACAGCTCTATAATTCCAAGCGTCAGAAATACAAAGGGGATAAACAGAAGGCTGAATTCAACAGCCGTCGTCCCCTCTTTTTTTCTAACCCATCTGTGTATGAACTTACGCAGCATTTTTCTAAAATTTTCTGTTTTTTTTAGGCACAAAAAAAGCGGATTCTCCGCTTCCTCTACACCATCGTGCGTGTGCACAAATCACCTGACTTACCACATACAAGTATGTTTCAAAGTGGTGAATAAAATGTTAATAGAGATGTTTTCCCCTTTAATATTATTGTTCAGAATCCGATTTCCCTAGTTTTTTATCCGTTTGTTCAATGGCAAATCCTTGCTCATCGAGGGGTATTGTACCAGTAACCTCTTCCCCCCACCTCGACACTAGCTCTCCCTGGCGTTTTTTAATCGCTGCCTGACGAGCAAGACCTCGCTGATAGAGGACGGCCGCTATGACAGATGTCAAAGACCAATCAATAATGTATCCGATTGCCGCCGCCGAATACATGACAACAATCGCCTTTGGATCGGCGATAATTTTCATTACATCACCGAGGGAATGGCCGTGCGTCCATAGCTCTAAAAGAAAAGGAACGCACCCGGCAAGATTCATTGCCCCAACAGTAATAACCTTTGTTTTTGCCCTTGAATTGTCGACGATGAATGCAACTGCCGTTGGCATCATCCCAACCAACAAGAGCGTCGTTACAGAGTAAAATACCCCGGCCATGATGAGGCCGCCAGTCAGAAAAATCTGCGCGTTGCTTATTCCGCCCGATGTTTTCCCTGCGGCAGAAGCAGAACTTTTATTTTCCTTCTTTTTTTTGTTTTCTTTTTTTTCTGCCATATTTTCTCCTTACAGACCCGGAATCTGCCCAAAATACATCAGTGTCGAAATAATCGTAACAATCACAGCAACAACGCTTGATACAACGGCGGCGATTTCACGGCCTGTGGCCTTTCCGAAATTATCCGAATCCGCCAGCCTGACTTCAAAAACCTGGAACTCTCTGGCTAGGGTAATATATTCGCGCATGGCTGCCCTGAAACCAGCCATGTCTCTCTCGTGAATATCGGGGCTACTCAATATAGCGGCCATGTTAACAACATCGCCTTCTGCCGCAAAGCGTGCCATGCTTTTCTTGATGCTATTCCTTACTTCACTATCGTGGAAACGGGAACATATCACATCAATGTTGTCCATGAATGTTTTAGAAATCCCCTGCAGGGGGGGCAAAATAGATCGTTTTTGAATTGTGGCAATACATTTAAGGCTTCCCAGAAGCTTCTTGTTCTCCTCCTTTGATCCCAGATCAAACAGGAAAGAATCTATAACCTTTGCATCTTTTACCGACAGGAAAGCTGCGCTGTGCCTATCAAAGAAATGAGTCGGCGCTTTTCCTCTCCGGCAAATATCCTCAAAAGCCATCACCATATCTTCGGGCGTTATTACAAAATAATCCGCCAGTTTATCGCTGAGACAATGAACTTCGGGACAAAGAACATAGACAGCCCGCTCTAGGCCGTATCCGAGTTTTCCGTGACGAATAAAATTTCGGCAGTTATCAAAACGTGAAATAAGAAATCCTACGTCTATACTTGGATTCTGCTGCATCGTGATCCAATTGTAGGCTATATTCTGGACAAAAATTTCTGCAAAGGGCTGAATGTCTTGCCGCAGCACATAGGCTTGTGCCAGCGCGGTTCCCACCCCATCACCCATCATACGCAACCCCCTGTAGCGCAGGGCAGCTCTGGGATCAAGAGCCACGGATAGGTTGGAAACCAACCGATCTTCGTAACCTGGACCTGTCCCCCTTTCTCTTGTTGCTTTTAACGCCAGATCTACCCTCTCAAGAGCGAGATCGTCCTCAACAGATCGAGTTAACCATTGCTCCAGATCTCCACTCTCTGTCATGCGCACCACGTCCGCAGGGTCAGCGTCAAGACTCATCGACAACAAGGTGCTCTGGTAGTATTTTTGACCGGAGAAAATAATCGGGCGCGGCGCTTTTTTTTCTTTAATGGATTGTTTCGGGCTCAGTCGCCGTCCGTCCATCCATACCATCACTTCTTCCGGTGTCCAGCGCTGCAAAGGATCGTCGTGTAAAACACCGCGCAAAAGCTCAAGAATTGATCCCTTAAATCTTTCCTTACCGGTGATAGCTGAATAAGACCCCTGTTCTATTTTTGCCCTGATTATTTCCTGATCCGTCATTCCCTCAAGGGGATCATTCGATCTCATAAAGACAGCAAGAGAGACTCCAAAAGCATAAATATCATCGGCCGGGGTAGCTTCTCCTCTTGCGATCGGCATCACAGACCCTCTTTCAATCGTCTGGTAAAGGACAGGCTGATCGTATGATGACGGCGTTGCTAGACATTCTCCCAAGGTTATTTTTTCCGGCTTTATCGTCGATGTATCACAGAACATATTTCCCGGACGAATAGAACCATGAGCAAAGTCCCGGTTCTTGAATTCCTGCAATAATTGTATCATCGGTTTGACGACGACATTGATTACATCATCCTGCCGCCAACCAAGAGCATGTTCGTTGTTTCTCAGAAGACGCTTTCCCAAAACGTCCTTGTAAATCAGGACATAACGCTGCTGCCCGACTAGGGGCCAGAATACTGCACCAGATGTAACGAGAGGGACACTGCAAATATTATTGATGCTGGAATAATTCGGGATCGCCGACAGGCGAGGAATTAGGTGCCTTTCGCAAATGAGGGCAAAATAATTTCCTTTGTCCCTGCCGCTCGCCCGGTATGCCTTGATCTCCCCAATATCATACTCAGGCAAAATGGCATCCGGATAAATATCTATATTATTGTCAAATTTGACCGGATTGCCGACTCCCGTACGCCCCGGTGCCCGGCTTACTTCCTGTGGCGGCTGACTTTTTTTGCTTTCTTCTGACATCGAGAAGAAGTCCTGAAAAATGTGAAAAATATGACACGAACAAAGAATTAACCGCGCAAAAACGGTTGCTCTTAGATAGTAATCCCGAATACTTCAAAAGTAAATGAATGCAGGAACTCAGCCTAAAAACGGATCGCGCATTAAAATAGTATCATCGCGTTCCGGACTGGTTGACAGGAGGGAGACCGGGGCACCGATTAGTTCCTCAATATGCCGGACATACTTGACGGCGGCAGCGGGCAGTTCAGCCCAGCTTCTTGCTCCCTGTGTGCTGTCCTTCCAGCCTTCCATGGTTTCATAAACAGGCTTAACCTCTGCCTGTGCGATTTGCGAAGACGGGAAATAGTCAATCGTCTTTCCCTTATATTCATATCCCGTGCATATTTTTAATTCGCCAAGACCATCGAGAACATCGAGTTTCGTGAGGGCTATTCCATGTATCCCTGAAAGTTTTACCGCCTGCCTGACCAAAACGGCATCAAACCAGCCGCAGCGACGTTTACGACCCGTTACTGTACCAAATTCATGGCCGCGTTCGCCCATATATGTTCCCGCTTCATTATCCTGTTCCGTCGGAAAGGGGCCAGATCCTACCCGCGTTGTATAGGCCTTTGTAATGCCCAACACATAATTCACCGCGCCGGGACCCATGCCCGACCCGCTTGCTGCCTGCCCTGCGACGATGTTCGACGATGTAACGAATGGATATGTGCCGTGATCGACATCCAGCATGGTGCCTTGCGCGCCCTC
The DNA here is from genome assembly GCA_049653045.1 of Alphaproteobacteria bacterium. GTDB lineage: Bacteria > Pseudomonadota > Alphaproteobacteria > Micavibrionales > Micavibrionaceae > UBA7657. The sequence goes on along the minus strand of JBASFN010000142.1, from coordinate 12,756 downwards.
GAACAGTATTTTTTTGCCGGACTTTCGTGCCTCGTCCAGAATTTTCCACGTTACCCCGCTATAGCTCAAAACTTCTTCGCGTATTTCCATCAGGCTGTTGTAGATCACATCTGCACTGACCGGCTCGGCGCCTATTCCTTTGAAAAATACGTTATGGCGCACCATCATTCTCTCAAGTTTTTCCTTAAGAAGCGCGGGATCTTCAAGATCGCAGATGCGAATTGCGCGCCGCGCTACCTTGTCTTCGTAAGCCGGACCGATGCCGCGCTTGGTTGTGCCGATGGGTTTGTTTCCCAACGCCAGCTCCATTGCGGCATCCAATGCTTGGTGTACAGGCAGTATCAATGTTGCGTTTTCAGCGACGATCAAATTATGCGGGCCGACATCAACGCCTTTTTCACGGATTCCCTTAATCTCTTTCAGAAGATGCCACGGATCAACAACAACGCCATTGCCAATAATGGATATTTTTCCCGGACGCACAATGCCCGAGGGCAGAAGGCTCAATTTATAGGTAACCCCATCAATGACCAGCGTATGACCCGCGTTGTGGCCGCCTTGAAAACGCACAACAACATCGGCACGGCTTGACAACCAATCAACAATCTTTCCCTTGCCCTCGTCGCCCCACTGAGAGCCTATGACTGCTACGTTTGCCATTATTTTTTCTTTCCTGTTTTTTCTTGACGCATTACCACGATGCCTTTTTTCTGTCTATCGCGGATAGACGCCCAACTTTCACCTGGATCAACAACAATGACTTTCTTTTTTTCTGCGGGCGGCATGGCCTTACGTACTGTGTCCATATAAAGGGTGAAGCCGACCGCACTTTCCATCGGCTTTTCACTGCCAAAATGCACGTTATACCTCCCGCCCCGGCCTAACTCACCGGAAACAGCCTTGGAAAAAACCGTAAAGCCCAACCCGGAATAATATTTAAACCCGCGAGTTTCTATCGGATCGATCGTGATTTTAACGTCGAAGAATTTTAGTTCTTTGATAGCCCGGCTTACACCCTCGTATATCATCTTTAGTTTTGCTATATCCGACTGAATTCCCTTTATTCCTGATAGAAACTTTATAGCCTTGTCTCCCTCGCCCGAGGACTCGCTCATTTTCTTCAGAGTTGCCACGAGTTTTTCATCGATACCGTTCAGATCGTCGAAAGATCGACGCTCCAGCGCACGCTTTACCGTTCCGCGCTCCTCCCCCGTGACTTTAAAATGATCCAAAAGATGCGCTAGAATTTTAGGATAGGACAGGTCGAGCGTAATCTCCGCAACGCCCAGTTCCTTCAAGCCAATCATCGCTATTACGCAGGTTTCAATATCACTTTCTATGTTATCGCTGCCGACGATTTCACAACCCGCCTGACAGAACTGGCGTTCGACGCGCTGCTGGCTAGCTTTCGTCCGCAGGACATCGTTGGCATAGGTTACACGCAAGGGACGGGCTTTCTCGCTTAGACGCGAACAGGCAATCCTGGAAATTTGAGCCGTAATATCCGAGCGTAGCCCCATCATACGATGTGATACCGGATCCATAACACGGAATGTATCGTCCACCATCGATGCACCGGGACCGGGAGCAAAAAGACTTTCTTCAAATTCCAACAAAGGTGGTTTCACACGGTCATAGCCGAATGCGGCAAAGACACCCATCAATGTGCCAATGGCGGAAAACTCCCTTTCCGCGTCCGGCGGAAGAAGATCGACGAAACCGTTCGGCAACAACGAAATATTTTTCTTACCAGTGTTCATTCATTTCCGCCCTTACTGCGAAACCTTTTCAATTACAGCGCACAAATCACCGACGATATTTTCAACCAGTTTTGAGTCTTCACCCTCGGCCATGACGCGGATCAAGGATTCAGTACCGGAAGCCCGCACCAACAACCGCCCGTCGTTTTCCAGTTTTTTTTCAGCAGCCTCAATGGCTTGCTTTACACCTGCATTTTCAAGAGGTGAGCCGTTGGCGAATCTTACATTGCGCAAAATCTGCGGCATCGGTGTAAAAAGATTGAGTGCTTCGCTTGCATTTTTTCCCTTAACAATCGAGAGAATTTGTAGCGCGGCCAGCAATCCATCGCCTGTCGTGCCGTATTGCGACAACACAATATGTCCCGATTGCTCGCCACCCAACGTATAACCGCCGGAGCGCATTGCCTCAACCACATAACGATCCCCTACCTGCGTTCGCAGTAATTTCATTTTATTTGCGGCAAGAAATTTTTCGAGACCAAGATTAGACATGACCGTGGCCACGACTGTATTTTTTTCTAAAGTTCCAGTTTGCTGCATCGACAGAGCAAGCGCGGCCATTAGTTGGTCGCCGTCAATCTTGCGTCCCTTTTCGTCCACCATAATCAAGCGGTCAGCATCGCCATCCAGCGCGATCCCAACATCAGCGTTATTGTCCACGACTGCCTTTTGCAGATTGGCAGTTGCAGTTGCGCCAAAACCATCATTAATGTTACGGCCATTGGGCGTTACGCCGATAGAAACAACATCAGCCTCCAACTCCCACAATATTTTCGGAGCGACTTTGTACGCCGCACCATGCGCGCAATCGACAACAACGCGTAGTCCATCAAGGCTCTGCCCCTTGGGAAAGCTGCCCTTGATATATTCTATATAGCGACCCAGCGCATCATCGAGGCGCGTTGCCTTTCCCAAATCGGCGGGCAATGCCAGTTCGGTGCTTAAATCCCCGTCTATTTTTGTTTCGATGATTCTTTCGATTGCATCATCGAGTTTATATCCATCCGGTGCGAATAATTTGATGCCATTGTCTTCAAATGGATTATGCGAGGCGGAAATCATTACACCCACGTCAGCGCGCAAAGAACGGGTCAACATGGCTATGCCGGGGGTCGGGATCGGCCCCACGAGAATGACATCCATGCCCATTGAGACAAAGCCCGAGCACATGGCTTCCTCGAACATATAACCCGACAGTCGTGTGTCCTTGCCGATAATGGCGCGGTTGGTGCTGGTGCGCCCGCCTTTTTCCCGCAGGGCACTGGCCGTCGCCATGGCGATCTTCAAGGCCATATCCGCCGTCATCGGCGTTATGTTGGCTCTGCCCCTGATCCCGTCTGTTCCGAAATATTTGCGTATCATGCCCGTAATAAAGCCTTTTTTTCGGTCTATTTACAAGGTTTTAGTTGGGTATTTCAAAAAGTTCTGCGTTGGCGGAGCGGCAAACGGGGAGGCAGCCCGTTCCATTGGGCAGACTGGTTTCATAGGTTGAAGAGAATGTGCGGTTAATGAGGATTTCGCCGTTGTGTAGAATACGGACATCAACCTTGCCCGGTGCTTCCGGAAACATTATATCACCGTACGCATGCGCCTCTTGCGGCAGGGCGCAGCCACTTTGCGTTATCATTACGCCTTCTCCATCACAACGAAGACTTTGATTGCTGTCATCACAGCCCTTGAAGGGTAATGCGCCCTCGCAGGTTACCGTGCGTCCATCGATCTTAAAGAAAAAATCATAGCGTCCCGGCTCCCATCGGTGCTCAGGCGGCACGCGTAATACAAGACCATCAAGACATGCCATCATTGGGCAAGGGCGATCCTGCGCGAAAACACCGCCACTGAACAAAGATATAGAAACAAGAAGGAGGGAACCGCAAGCCCGGAACAAGCCTTAGACTCCCTGTGGCTTGATGTTACCCATACCGGCACTCGTGGGAACAGAGGCCTTTATCCTCGCGCCGGGTTGCGGCTGATCGTCGGAATCGTCGCGGATGATGGGTTCACCGCGCAGCAATGCCTTGATTTCATCACCGGAAAGCATCTCGTATTCCAGCAATGCCTTTGCCACCTTGTGAAGCTCTTCAATATTTTCCTTCAGTACAAAACGGGCTCTTGTGTAGGCCTCCTCAACGATGCGGCGCACCTCAGAGTCTACAATTGCTGCGGTATCGTCGGACATGTTCTTAGTCTGCGATACAGAATGACCAAGGAAAACCTCTTCCTGATCTGATACATAGCGAAGCGGTCCTAGTTTATCCGACATACCCCATTCCGTTACCATGCGCCGCGCCATGTTGGTTGCCATGGAAATATCGCTGCTAGCGCCCGTCGTCACTTTTTCCGGACCAAAAATAATTTCTTCTGCCACGCGACCACCCATCGCTACCGCCAGATCAGCATGAAGTTTTTCCTTGGCGATGGACAGGCGATCACGCTCGGGCAAGCGCATGACAAGACCGAGAGCACGACCACGCGGTACGATCGTCGCCTTATGGATCGGGTCAGAAGCCGGCTCATGTAGCGCCAGAACCGCGTGCCCTGCCTCGTGATAGGCTGTCAGTTTTTTCTCATCTTCGGACATGACCATCGATTTGCGCTCGGCGCCCATCATTACCTTGTCCTTGGCATCCTCTAATTCTTCCATGCCGACGACACGCTTGCCGCGACGGGCGGCCAGCAATGCTGCCTCATTGACGATGTTGGCCAGATCTGCACCGGAAAAACCTGGCGTGCCGCGTGCGATAATCACGGGTTCAACATTATTGGCTAGGGGCACTTTTTTCAGATGCACCTTCAAGATTTTTTCGCGGCGCTTAATATCGGGCAGGGGCACAACAACCTGACGATCAAAGCGACCTGGACGGAGCAGCGCAGGATCAAGAACATCGGGTCTATTAGTGGCCGCTAAAATAATAACACCCTCATTTGATTCAAAGCCGTCCATTTCCACCAGCAATTGGTTGAGGGTTTGTTCACGCTCGTCATTACCACCACCAAGACCTGCGCCTCGGTGACGCCCGACCGCGTCGATTTCGTCGATAAAAATAATGCAGGGTGCATTTTTCTTGCCCTGCTCGAACATATCACGCACACGGGAAGCACCAACGCCAACAAACATCTCAACGAAATCGGAACCCGAAATGGTAAAAAACGGCACATTGGCCTCACCCGCCACGGCTCGAGCGACCAGGGTTTTACCCGTACCGGGAGATCCCACCAACAGAGCACCTTTCGGAATCTTTCCTCCAAGCCTCTGAAATTTTTGTGGGTCTTTGAGGAATTCAACAATTTCTTCCAATTCCTGTTTAGCTTCCTCAATGCCAGCCACATCCTCGAATGTCACACGTCCATGTTTTTCAGTCAGAAGGCGGGCGCGGCTTTTGCCAAATCCCATCGCGCCGCCACCCTTACCCCCTTGCATCTGGCGCATGAAGAATATCCACACCCCAATAATCAGAATGGCAGGAAGCAAAGATATAATGATGCTGGCGAAGCTTAACTCCTGAGGCATCTCCTCCTCGGCCATAATCTGGACGCCTGTGCCTTGTAAACGATCAACAACGTTTTCATTCGGCGGGACGCGAGTGGTGAATGTTTCGCCGGAACTGGCATAATTACCTGACAGGCTTTCACCCCGGATGGTTACGTTGGATACCCTCCCATTTTTAGCCTCCACCATAAAGTCGCTATACGCTACATTGTTTGATTTTACCGCTTTCCCCTGCTGGCCATTTTGCAGCACGTTGAACATGAACAAGAGCGCAAGCCCGATGGCCAACCAGAACAGCAAGTTTTTTCCGTATGTGTTATTCACTGAAAAGAGCCTTTCTTTGCCATCATTCTACCGCGATGGCGTGGAGAATCCTACATCAAAGCTAATCTATTTATACAAAGAGACAAGGGGGTAAGTGCTCTCATCCTTGCCTGTCCGCATTTTCAATACTAATTATGAACTGCCCTTCCTTATCATCTCGCTCGAAAATCAATCCTCCGAGGGTACGTTTTGTGAAAGATTCCGGCTTCATAAAATCACTAAACAATGACTCAATTTTCTCCATGCGCGGCAGGTATTCTTCTTCAGAGCGCAGTGTTTTAATTGCGTCAATCACAACCCTCAGAACAATCTCCTCTGGCCACTGGTTGAGGCTACTGTTTTTAAATACGATACAGTTCGTATCTTTTTTAACTATCGAAGATTCTATAGCTTTTTCCGTGAATATTGTAAGGGCACTGCGAGCGCGCTCCAGTCTTTCGGCTGTAACGGCAAGACGCTTGGAGGTTAATCCTTCGGCCTCCAGTACTGCCATGGATTTCCTGATCCTTACTCGGGCGAAATCATCTGAATTATTACTCGGGTCGTTCACGAAGGGAATTTCTCTTGCAGCGCAAGTTGCTACTAGCCTTTCTTTCGGTATAAACAAAAACGGTCTCAGGATATTGGTGCCCTTTTTATTTTGAGTCGGACGCATCGCGGCCAACCCATCAAGACCACTTCCCTTGGCAAGACGCAGAAGAAAGGTTTCCGCCTGATCGTCCAGATGATGGGCTAAAAACAGGCTATGAATACCACGCTCACGGCAATAATCTCCCATAAGCCTGTAGCGGGCATAACGCGCCTCTTCCTGTATGCGTTTTTCCGGTTTTTTTCCTTCCCATTTCAGGATTTCATGCCTGATGCGCGGCCAGTTTTTAATCCATTTGGAAACACCAGCCGCTTCCTCCCTTGATTCGGGGCGCAGACCATGATCGACCGTCAATGCGTGAATATCCGGCCCACCGCGCTTATCGACCCATTCGGACAACAATCCCGCCAGCGCCATACTGTCCGGCCCGCCGGAAAGTGCAACAGCTATCGTTTTCATATCCTTCAGCGATCCGAAAAACCTGCTCTCAAGAATTTCTGAGAATTCATTAAAGGAAATTGGGGTCATATCCGGCATTTTAACCTTCGCTTGCCGCCCGTGCCCGTGTGTGCGGAAGATTACAGATCTATATTAACAGCCGATCCGCGTTATTTCCTGCTTGGCGCGGCGCAATACTGCCGGAGCGGTTGCGGCGAATTCTTTTTCAATCTGGCCGAGAGCAACACATGCACCGCTCTTGTTGCCCATACCGGACAAAGACAACCCCATCTTCAAGAGATTATCGGCCGCCTTGCCACCCTTGGGGGATTTTTTATAGCCTTCGGCAAAAGTCTTGGCGGCATTTTCAAATTGGCCGCGTACATAGTAGGTTTCGCCTAGCCAGTAGGTAGCATTGCCAGACAATGCGTGATCGGGATACTGGCTAAGGAATGATTTGAATTCCTTTTCTGCCTCATCGTACTGCGCGCCCTTTAGAAGGGAGAAGGCGCTTTCGTAAAGCCCCGTCGCAGAATCGGATGACCCGCTATAACTTCCTGCACCCGATTCCGAGAGCGTTCCCAACTGGCCGCCCGATTCGGCTGCTGAGCCGGATTTCCACTGATATCCGGTCGGTGATACCGTATCACTCCCTTGGGGCGCGTCCGGTTGCGGAATTTCGGTTGATCTATCGCGGTACTGCATACCGCCACTTGCCGGAGTCGGATCGTTTGTAAAACCCCCAACACTTCCCTGAGCACTTCCTGGCGTGCCACCCCCTGATATATCGTGCAGGCGCATATCAATATCGGCGGTTAATTTATCAAGTTGTTCGCGCAACTGACGAATCTGGTAGTCCTGCTCTTCGATCTTACCGGTGAGGGCGCGGATCTCTGATTCAAAACCCTGTATCCTTACCTCTGCATCAGCACTGTTTACCGACCCCTGATATGCCCCGGCAGGAGGTGTTTCTCCCTTATAAACGGCGCGTCCCAGCGTTTCTATTTCATTCTCGATACGATCTAGCCTGTTGCTAATGTCGCGACTCGATTGCGCCATAACAGGAAAAGAACTCGCGCCGAGCGCGCCAAAGACCAGAAGGCCCAGAAAAATCTGGGCCTTCCCGAACACTGTTCTTGAAGCAAGAACCGTCATTGTCTTATTCAACAACCGTTACGCTGCGACGATTTTGCGCCCACGAGGTATCATCCGAACCGGGAACGGCTGGGCGTTCCTTGCCGTAGCTGACCGTCGTAACACGTGATGCATCAACACCCAAAGCGGTTAGGTAGCTTTTCACAGCGTTTGCGCGGCGCTCGCCTAAAGCGAGGTTGTACTCACGCGTACCGCGTTCGTCAGCGTGACCTTCAACCGTGATGCGAAGCGTCGAGTATTGGTTCAACCATGTGGCCTGACGACCCAACGTATCGCGGGCTTCCTGGCTTAGGTCATACTGATCGTACCCGAAGAAAACTCGGTCGCCGACATTGACGACAAAATCGGCCTGTGTGCCGGGGGCTGCGCCCTGCTGTTGCGATTGTTCGCCGCCATAAATTTCATTCAGGGGGCCGCCCGCAGCCTCCTGCCCGACTGCCGCCTGATCTTCCATCGCGGCATCATCCGTCGAGGAACAGGCACTGACCACGAACATAACTGCAAAAATCATTGTAAAACGAGCGAGCATTATTTTCTCCTTAAAATATCAAAATCGCTGTAAATCAAACCAATTAGAGGCCTATTTGAGACAGACCTGAATCTGTCCCGATTCGCCTTTGCGGGCAAGTAAGTAATATTCCCTTCCCTACTCCTATGCAAGGGACTTGCTGGGCTTATATACGGTTATTTTCTGAAAAGCATTCCTTAAATTTATAGCGGCGCATTTTTTAAATCATGGAGCAGAATGGCGGCATCGTGACGGTCACGATCTTTTGGTGCCTTTCCTATATATTCTTCCAGAACAGCGATCGCCTCCTTCCTGTTGCCAGTTCTGGCATACAGAACCCCGGCATCAAGGAGAAGCCTGTATTCATTAGGATCGAGCAACCGCATCCCCTTTACAGTCTGGAGAGCCGCCGGGTAATCTTCGCCTTCAATCTGACGGTACTTTATATGATTCTGAAGACGCATCAGAATTTCCCTGTTGGATACGGGCATAAAATAATTTGCCGACAACTCAGCGTTACTTCCCATCGCCTTTTTTAGCAGATCGCGCATTTCGTGCGCTTCTAACGTTTTGCAGCCGTTGAATGGATCGAAAATATACCTCAGTCCTGATTTTTCTATCCGGCAGAGGAAATGCCCTGGAAAATCCAGACCTGCAACATCCCACTCCAGTGTGCGCCCGACAGCAATATAGATAATAGCCAGAGCGACGGGCAGTCCCTTACGTCTGTCGATGACACGGATCAGATTTGCATTCTGAAGATCATTAAAGGTTTCTGTGTCCCCTGCATATCCGTGATTGACACTGATGACATGCTTAAGCGCAGCCAGTTGCGTTCCCGCATCGTCAGGCGCGCCTGCCTCAAGCAGGTCGGCGTGCCTCTTTTTAGTTTCCTCAGATGTTTTTCTGAAATGGTTGATACACCGATCAAGACTTGCGCCCAGCTTTGCATGATTGGCCAGTGCCAGAGCCGCCTTCACCAAATCAATTTCCACATCCGGAATGCTCGAAACTGCTCCCAGATACCCTTGCGGATCAAAGACCATCAAAGCGGCCTATTGTAATTGCTCAACCTGAACCGGCTCCGGCACTAACTCGACAGGAACATTGGATGCCCCGCCATAAGAACCACCAGAGGGTGTTTCATCCGGCCACGATTCTGCTCCCATTGATCCCGTGGATGGAGCCTCCCCGGTGTTTCCGTATGGCTCGCCGCCGGATTTATGACGCGTGCTTTGCAGAACGGGCTTGTTCAGGAGTTTCACGTAGCTAACCACGCGCTTAACATCAGGAATTGTCCGAGCGACGCCGATCACACGGTTGTGCTCCCGCTCGTTCTGCGCTGTTCCCATCAAATATACCGTGCCCTGCACCGTATCGATGGAATAGTTAATAGACTGAATGTTGCGATCAAACGTAATCTGAGTACGCAACCGCCCCGTGATCCATGTATCGCGTGCGTATCCTGCTATGCCTTCGCTTCTGGCCACGCGGATTTCATTGATGACCTGTTTTACTCCCGCCGGACGCCACGCCAAACGCACGGCCTCCACCCGCGCTTCCGGATTTTGCACGATGCCCGTAATCAGGACACGGCCATGATCCACCGTCAGGTCAAGCTTGGTGAACATATCAACATCGTGCTCGAACCACAGCCTATTGATTTCGGCTTGAATCTTAGTGTCGCTCCAAGCGCGCTTGACGCCTCCCTCTTGCGCGGCGGCCACACCGGCCGTTGCACCCGCGCCAACCAGTGCGCCCGCACAACCGCTCAAAGCGAAGGGGCAAACTAGGAGAAGCAAAAACCAATTTTTCATGTTCAATCTCCGATGAGAAAAAATAAAGAAGTGAGAAAACGAATACGCCAGATGAACCCTATTATGAACCCGCCCGCCATGCATTGTCCAGATGCTGGACTGAGAATGGCGGAGAGAAGGCCATAACGTCAAAACGTATATCAAGCCCTGCGACTTGTGGATGTGCTGCGATAAAATGAAGTGCCGCACGCGCCACACGTCTTTGATTACGCAACGTCACGGCACCAATCGCTTCACTCATTTTCTTCCGGCCTTTTACTTCTACGAAGACCAGTGAATTTTTCCTGCGCGCCACAATATCAATTTCCCCTACGGGCGTTTTGTAACGCATTTTCAGAATTTTATATCCCTTGACTTGCAAATACAGAGCAGCGATACGCTCCAGCATAAATCCTTTTTTGTGCGCCTTAATCCGATCAGCGTTTGACATGCCGAAGTGCCCTTGCATAAATTTCCCGACGGGGGCGATTTGACAGCTCCGCAACATAGGCGGCGGCTTCTTTTGTCCCCATGCTTTTCAATGCCTTTTTCAATTCCACCTCTATTTCGGACTCATCCATTTTCCGTGCCTCCCCCGGCCCGATCACGAGGACAATTTCTCCCTTGGCCTCTTTTTTTTCATAGATTTCGATAAGATGTGCCACCTGTCCGCGAGCGACTTCCTCATGCAACTTAGTTAATTCTCTTGCCACTGCAATCTCGCGGTTTCCCAGCACAACTTCTATATCCTTGAGCGAATCGTGCAGACGCGGGCCGGTTTCAAAGGCAATCAGGGTTCCCGGCACGTTCATCCATTCGGCAAGATATTTTTTCCGCGCCGCCGTTTTGTTCGGTAAAAATCCTATGAAAGTAAAAGAATTGCTCGGCAAGCCGGAAAGCTGCAAGGCCGTCAGGGGGGCGCTTGCACCGGGAAGGCTTGTGACCGGAAGCCCTTCCTCTAAGCAGTCCTTCACCAGCTTATAGCCGGGATCGGAAACCAGCGGCGTCCCCGCATCGCTGACGAACATAAGCATCTGCCCAGCCCGCAGCATTTCCATGACAACCGGACGCTGCTTATCTGCGTTGTGGTCATTATAGGGCATCAGGGGCTTTTTAATGCCAAAATGCTCCAACAACTTTCCCGTAACTCTGGTGTCCTCACAGATCACACGATCACATAGGAAAAGCGAGTCCAGCACCCGGAGCGTTATATCGCCAAGATTGCCAATCGGGGTTGCCGCCAACACAAGACCGGGATGGCGCGTATTGTTTTTGCGCGGGGGGAGTAGCCAGCCCCGCTCTTTTTCTATAGGGTAAGAAGACATCCCCGGAGAATAACAGAGCCATGAAAAGATTAAATCCCGTTTCTGCGTTTTTATTTGCAGCCATTATTTTCCTGACATCCTGCACCACAGGCAGCGGTTATTATGGCCAACGTCCTGCTGAACGCTCGCCGGATATGCTTTCACAGGAACAGGCGGGGCCTGCCCTGCCTGACAAGATGGCGGCCTCGGGCAGCCTGCGCCCCGTCAAAGTTGGTATTCTCCTGCCTTTAAGCGGCAAACACGCGCAACTTGGGCAATCGATGCTAAAAGCTGCTCAGATGGCGCTGTTTGACGCTGGTTTTGAAGGGTTTGAGTTAATTCCACGCGATACAAAAGCCTCGCCGATGGATGCAGCATCGGCGGCACACTCGGCAATCACCGATGGCGCAGAAATTATCCTTGGGCCTGTTTTTGCCGAAGATGTCGCTGCCGTGCGGCCAATCGCGCAACAGGCCAATCTCAACGTCATTGCCTTCACGACCGACTGGAAACAGGCGGGGGGCAATACCTATACTATGGGGTTTCTTCCGTTTGACCAGATTGATCGCGTTATAAAATACGCTGCGCTTCATAACGCAAGGCGAATTGGGGTTATATCTCCGACTTCCGATTATGGCCAGGTTGCCGAGTCTGCTTATCAGAAAACGGCAGCGCGGGCAGGAATACAAACGACTGAAATTGAGCATTTCAGCCCGCAGACACGAGAGATGGCCGATACACTCAGGCGGTTTTCGCATTTTGAGCAACGACAATCCGCTTCGCTTCCATTGCCTTATGATGCCGTCTTTATGCCAGTGGGGGGAGACAAAGCCAAAACCATAGCCAACATGTTGAGCCAGCTTGGCCTGCCGCCCAGCCAGGTTCGGCGTCTTGGCACAGGATTGCTTGACGATCCTAGCCTAACGCATGAACCGGGGCTAGAGAATGCGCTCTTTGCGGCTCCCTCCCCCAATGCGCGGGGGTCGTTTGAACGGCGCTTCCTACAAAGCTACGGGTACAATGCACCGCGCCTTTCAACACTTGCCTATGATGCTACGGCGCTGGTTGCCGTCCTTGCCCGGCAGGGATTGGAAAGCCCCGCAAACCAACCCGGATTTAATAAATCTGCACTTATGAATCCCAATGGCTTTGCCGGGATTGATGGCATTTTCCGTTTCCGGCCTGATGGCACGTCCGAGCGCGGACTGGCTGTTCTTGAAATCCGGCGTGGGACGATAGCAGTCGTTGAAGAAGCTCCAAAAACCTTCCAACAACCACCTGCGACGCAATAAATTTTTTGTCCTGTGAATAACCACGCAAAAAATATTGAGTGATGCGCCGGAATCGTCGCATCTTGTCATTTCATCAATACGCAACGATAAGTTTAAAAAG
>JBASFN010000141.1:0-1584 GCA_049653045.1 Alphaproteobacteria bacterium | reverse complement strand
GGCCTGAGCCGGTGGTGCTGGCGGGGCCGCCGAAAAGCTGGCTGGTGTTGGTGGTCATGTCTACTTCGGCGCGTTCGCCCTGTAAAATATTCGGGCCGCGATGCAAGGTCACGCCGCCCGTCATCGTCGCCTTGTTGGTGGCGGCGTGGTAGATGCCGCGCTGACCCATCACTTTTTCCGTGGGGGTGGTGATGGTGACATTGCCGATGGCCTCCAGCGTTTCCAGTTTGCGCTGGCCTTTTGCGTCGTCCTTTAAGATGGCGGAGATTGTGTCGGCCTCTAGTGTGTTGGTTTCGCCCTTTATGTTTTTACGGATGGCTTTTGCGCCGCCGATGGCGAGGAGTTTTCCCTCGTTGACGTGGTATTCAAAACGGTCTTGTGCCGTGACGGTTTGATCGGGCGAGGTCATTTTCAAATTGTCGCCCGTCATCACGGCAAAGGCTTTGTCCAGATCGTAGTCGGCCTTCTGCCCGGTGGCGAGGGAGTCTTTTGAGCGGAGTTCGACTTTGCCGTCGGCGTTGACATGGTGGATGTCCATGCCGCCCTTCTCGCCGTCCCGGTAATGCGCGGTCAGGGTTTCGGCCTTGATCGCGGTGTCGCCTTGTTTTGCCAGCGCGTTGTTGCGGGCGATGAAAAGTTTTTCATTGCGGTTCCATTCCAGCGATCCATCGGCGGTGATTTCGAGGGGTTGGCTGGAATTGGTCGTTTGGGCGAGTGCGGGGGATGCAAGGGCAGTCACGACAATCGTCATTGCGAGGAGGCCGAAGGCCGACGCGGCAATCCAGTAACTGTCGGAAAAACTGGATTGCTTCGTCGCGTTCCGCTCCTCGCAATGACGAATGTGAATTTTATTTTCCAAGTAACCCTCCTGTTTTTCCGTCGGTGTTTGTCAGCACCAGTTTTGCGGGGCCGTTGAAGATCAGGAGTCCCTTGTCGGCGTAGCCTTCGAGACCCTTGGCGGTCAGGGTTCCTTCGGGGCCGTTTCCTGTGACATCGACTTTTGAGAAGGCCGTGTTGTTTTGCAGGTCGATGTCGAGTTCTTCGGTTTTGAGGTGGTAGCCCTTGTCGTGGGCGAGATCGACGGCGCCGCGCAGGAGAAGGGTTTTGTTATTCTGGCGGAAGCTGCCGCGGCTGGCGTTGCCTGAGATTTTTTCGCCGCTTTTTAGAGTCATGTCCGCGAGGGGCTTTTCCAGCATGATGAGGTTTTCATCGTCTTTGTTCTGGATGGCTTGATCGGCGGATACGACGAAGGGTTGGCCACTGCTGTCGGTGCTTTCAAAGCGGGGGTTGAGGATTTCGTTTTTACCGATGACGGGGGCTTTTGCCAGTTCTTTGGCGGGCAGGATGTTGTTGCTTCGCATGTCGCTCCAGACAAAGACGACGGCGAACAGGGCAAGCGCGGCGAGGGGCAGGATGAGGCGCATTTTTCGGACAAGCCGCGTCCATGCCGCGCCATCGCGGGCGGCTTTTGGCTCGCGCCTGCTGATGAGAAGGTCGAGTTTCCCGTTTGAAAAATCGTCTTCCGCGTTTTCGTTTTCGTTCATCGGATTTTACATCAGTCCGGCTTGCAGGCAGTCTTGCAGG
>JBASFN010000140.1:0-55203 GCA_049653045.1 Alphaproteobacteria bacterium | reverse complement strand
GCCTAATTGAAATGGATCCGCGTATCACAAATTATCTAGTGAATATAGAACGCCTTGTGCCGCCGACACCGTGGCCCAAAAGCGGCGCAGGACCCGAAGTCATCAAGGTTAATATCGGGGATACACTGACGATAACGGTCTATGAGGCTCAATCCGGCGGCCTCTTCATTCCGCCCGAGGCCGGCGTTAGGCCTGGCAATTACGTTTCGATCCCGCCACAGACGGTCGATAAATCAGGACAAATTACGATACCCTATATCGGTGCTATAGATGTCGCAGGTAAAACGCCGATAGAAATCAGCGCCAATATCGCGCAAAAGCTTCAGAGCCGGGCAATAGACCCGCAGGTCGTGGTATCGATGGATGACCGCAAAAGCTCAGAAGTCAGCATCGTCGGACAAGTTAAAAATTCGACACGGTTTCCGTTGAGCTACAACGGCGAAAAAATTCTCGACGCGATTTCACGGGCCGGTGGACCAGATATACCCGGCCATCAGGCGCTTGTAACACTCCAGCGCGGCGGCAAGGAATACACCCTTGCCTTTGACGAACTCTTGAAAGAGCCATCCAAAAATATTTATCTACGCTCCGGAGACACCGTTTACCTATATAAAGAAGCAAAATCCTACATGGTTTACGGAGCCTCCGGCATCAATGGAACCTACGAATTCGACAAGAGGGAAATGCTTTTGTCCGAAGCCTTAGGAAAATCCAGCGGACTGAAAGACACGCAAGCAGACCCAGCAGAAGTCTACGTCTATCGCTACGAGAATGCAGGAAATCTAAAGGACATCGAGCGTCTCGGCGGCATAAAGGCTCCGGAAACCACACCTAACGACAAAAACCCCGTGATATACCGCTTCGACCTCAGAAAACCTGACGGATTTTTTGTCGCGCAGCAATTCCCGATGAAAAACGGCGATATCGTTTATATCGCCAATGCCGAAACGGTCGATATTTCTAAATTCCTCGACTTCCTCGGTCTAACAGCGCGCACAGTAAACGAATCCGACGACGCTTATTTCAACTAAGGTCCCTCGATTTTTGTCATATCAAGCAAAGCACAGTCTTTGAACAGTGCACACCAGATATCATAAAAAAACGATCCCCCAACTCCGCTCGGGATTGAAAGAAGAGAACCCCACACCTTCATCGTAAAAAAATTCCTTTAACGATTTATGAATAATTTCCTATGATAGCCTGCTATCCCCTCTCACCGCCCCCTGCAATAACCTCGATCCGCCGGACAACCCGACAGCGAAAAATCCGCGCCTTAAATCACTACGACTTTGACGGTTTTTTTTGTATGATTTGTCGAACATTTATAGTAAGGACTTGGGACGCTTGAGATTATAAGCAACGCATTATAATACGGGATCGGGAAATGACACCACCGGAACTCTCTATAATCATCAGCACGATCGGTGCACCAGAAATCGAAAAGGTCGTCAGCACATTTCTCGCGTCTTCTGTGCCGCTTGAAGTCGTGGTAGTTCTAGATAAACCCGATCTGCACCCAGATTCAATTTTTTCCACCGAGACTATCAACGATCCGCGCCTTAAGATTATCATTAATGAGTGCAATCTTGGCGCTACCCGATCCTTCAACAAGGCGATAGCGGCATCTATGGGCGCTATCATGGTTCGCGCCGATGACGACGACATTCCCGCGCCCAACAGACTGGACGAGATTTTACATTTCTTCCAGGAGCATCCAAACGTCGATATTGTCTATTCCTACGCCACGGGGGTAGACAAGGCGACAGGACGATCCTGGAGAATCGAAGGCCCACAGCAGGATGTGGATATCAAAGCGAAACTGCCCCGTAAGAATTTCATCGTTCATGCCTCCCTTGCCTTCCGGAGGGGAAAATTAGCTCAGATCGGATTCTACGACGAAACCTTCCGTTTTGCACAGGATTACGATCTTTATCTACGAGCCATAAGGGCTGGATTCACATTCGGATGTATTCCCAAGGTTCTAGTCACGCGCTATTACCATCCGGACTCGATCACGGTCAAAAGACGAAAAAGGCAGATCCTCAATTCCATGGCGGCACGGCTGCTGCATTGCGCCCTGTCCGAAAAGCGCGAAAACCCATGGCCGATTATCGCACGATATTGCAAGCTTCTTCTAATTCCGAACTGGGCGCGAAAACTGAAAAGGAAAATCGGTTTTGGCACATAGACCCCGCATTCTGGTGATTGGGCCACGAGGACTTTTCGGATGCGAGGGCGGCATCGAAAAATTTACGGACGAATTCATCCCTAGGGTGCTGCAACACGCCAACGCCGATGTTCTGTGCATCATAAAACCCGATTGCGCTCTGCCCCCTGGACTGCAGATCATAACAGTACCCAGCTCCAAAAAATTCAAGACCGATAAGGCACTCTATCTGATTTATGCCCTTGGCTGCTATGCCGCGAGGCGTTACGATCATGTATTCATTTTTGGCACAAATTTTGCGATCCTTGTGCCTTTCCTGCGTGCGATTTTTTGGCGCAGGGCGAAAATCCACCTGCGCAGCGGATCCATCGACCATATTCAGAAAAAATGGGGCGGAATAGTCGGCGCGTTACTCAAGATCACAGAAAAATTTTGCCGCTACGCCGACACCGTAATTGCCGTCTCGCCTTCGATTCAGAAACATCTTACAAGACTTGGCATAAACTCAATCCTCGTGCGCAACGGATTGAACAGGGAATCGCACAAAAACGCGCTTTTCGAACGCACCCCGAACACCATTGTCGCGGTAGGTCGGATCACCGTACCGAAAAACTACGCCGTCCTGATTGAGGCCTCCGCGCTTCTAGGCGCACAAGGCCCGTCGATTTCCATTATCGGCGGCGCTGATCTCTCGGGCGAGGCCGAAAAGCTCACAGCGTTGTACGGAAAAAATGAACATATCCATTTCATGGGTGTACAAAAACGCGACAGCGTGATGCTGGCTCTGCGAAAATCTTCTCTTTACGTGAACTGCTCCGTCCATGAGGGCATGTCGAACGCCGTGCTAGAAGCCATCCAGCAGGGAATTCCCGTGATCCTGTCCGACATCGAAGCCAACAGGGATCTTGGGCTGAATGAGCGCTTTTATTTTCCGCCACACGATGGACCCCGACTGGCGGCCAAAATCCGCGAGGCCTTAACCGCGCCTTTGGATTATACCGTTCCCGCCGCCCAGTTCGAGGACTGGGACAGCGCAATTGAGACAATCCTGAAAAAAACTGGGGTCGCACCATGAAGCTTTTATTCATCCTTACCTTCAAAGGTTCTCTAGAGAAATGGGCTCACGACGGAATCGCGAACCGAGAAATGGAAGTGCCGTTTGAATATCTGCGACGCGGGCTTTTCTCCCATATCCAGATATTTACCTATTCCACAAACGATCGACAATATCTTGAAAAACTTAACTTTGCGCCCGAACTTAAAGAACGCATCGAATTGATAATGCCGGATCGCCAACCTCGCTCGCTTCTTGATCTTCTGCTTCATTCCCTCTCAATCGGTAAAATAGGGCGGGCGGTTCGGGACGGTGCAGCCATCTGCAAAACCAACCAAATCAACGGCTGCTGGACGGCGCTGCTAGCTATGATCTATGGCTGCCCTGTCTTGCTTCGCTGCGGATACCTTCTTTCGCGCCGATTCATAAAAAGCAGAAAATGGCCCCAGGCTCTGGTTGCTCTATGCCTCGAAATCATCAGCTTCAACCTCGCATCAATTGTATCGGTAACCACCGACGATGCTCGCGTTTATGTTTCAAAATACACCCTTGGGGCAAAAAAGAAAATTTTTGTTGCGCCCACATACGTCAACATCGACATCTTCAAGGCCACCATCGACACCAAGCCAAAAAACAACAGGGTTCTTTTCGTAGGAAGGCTGGAGCCGGTAAAAAATGTTGCCGCCCTTATTAATGCCTGCAAACAAGCGGATATGTGCTTAACAATTGTCGGACGCGGATCGCTGGAAAAATCCTTGCTGGAGCAAGCAAAAACCATAGCGCTAGATTTGAAGTACCACCCCGCCCTTCAGAATGAAGAAGTTGCAGAGATCCTAAAATTATACCGCTTTTTCGCTCTGCCTAGCCTGTATGAAGGCCTACCCAAGGTCTTAATCGAGGCCATGGCCGCCGAGATGATCTGCATCGGCACACCAACATCGGGCATCGACACACTGATAAAACACGGAAAAACAGGATATCTTGCAAAAGGCTTTACCAGCGAGGACATCGCACAGGCACTAGAACAAGCCGCCAGCGACCCCAATGCGGAAGCCTGCGCAAGACAGGCAAGAGCCTTTGTCATCGCGCACCACACCATCGAAGCCTATGTTGATCGGGAGTTCTCAAAAATAAAGAGTATTCTCCGATGATAAAACGATGCGGCATCGGATTCTTGATTCTTTTTATGGTGCTCACCTGCCTTTCCGTGCCACCAATTTTTGCCGCCGAGGGAGGTGCTGGAGATGTGCGCTCGAACGGCGGTCTGGTTGCTGGATCCAGAATTCTCCGCGTAACCTCTCTAGAAAATTCCGGGGCTGGCACGCTCCGGAACGCACTCGCCGCCTGCAATAAATGCGTAATCGTATTCGATATTTCCGGGGCGATCAATCTCACCAACGACCTTACCATCGCCAGAGATCAAATTACAATCGCCGGGGAAACGGCTCCGTCTCCGGGTATCGTTCTCTACGGTGGAACATTGAATATCCGCGCCAGCAACGTCGTCATCGGCAATATCGCGGTCTATCCCGGATCGTCCCCCATTCTGTCAATCGCCGAAAAGCGCGACGGCATTTCCATTTACGGCTCACCAGGGAAAAAACGCCGATTGCACGATATTATTCTGCGTAATGTCAGTGTTGGCTGGGGCGTGGACGAAAATATCGGCATCCAAGGCCTTGTCGATAATGTGCTAATAGAACGCTCCATCATCGCCTGGCCCCTACGCCACGGCGGGCATCCCAAGGGCGTGCATTCCATGAATTTGCTTCTGGCCAATACAGTCGGCAGGATCATCATAGCAGGATCACTTTTTGCTGCCGCCGAACAACGCAGCCCGCGCCTGACAAACGGCAACAGGGTAACCTTCATCAACAACCTTGTGGCCGCGCCTGGTGCGGCGGCCACGCATCTGGACACCAGCGAGAAAATAATAAATCCCGGCGCAATCGATATTATCGGCAACGCCTATATCCCGACCCCGCTCAGCAATTGCAAAAGACCCGCCATCGCGATAAACGAAAAATTTCTTGGCTCCACGCCGCAGACACTGGTCTATCTCGAAGACAATATCGTTTTGGATCGCTTGCGTCCTGGATGCATGGCACTGATCCCGCCCCCTGGCGAAACAGCACAATCCATGCTTACGGACTTTTCCGACTGGTCCCGGATTCCCGCTTCCGCAGTGCCCGATGCTATTCCCGCTAGAGCGGGCAGCCATCCAGTACGGCGCAATCCGATCGACAAACGTCTCCTTGCGGATTTATCCTCCGGAACTCTGGCCATAATCAACAGCGAGGCAGACATCGGCGGCTTTCAGGAAATAAAAATCACCCATGCCCTTGCCCCCGTCCCGGACAATCTTGAACGGATAGAAACGCAGGCCGATGTGGAAAAAATCAGATTATGGCTGTGCGCAAGGCAAAGGGAGATCGGCGCGGGCGCGGAGTGCAGATGAGAAAAAAAATCCTTAAGCACAGCAAGGAAATAAAGTTCTTCGCAAAGAATGCGCCTTTGGCTATCATCACGTCGTCCCTACCCGGTTTTGTCAATTACGCCGTTATCCTACTCCTGAGTTCCCTATACACCATGGAAGATGTGGGTCATTACCGCCTACTAATTTCCTACTTCGCGCTAATGGGTCTGTTCTCCTTCCTGGAAAGTTCCAAAATACAAATCCGTATACATGCGCTAGAGGACGAAAAAGCCTCCACCGCGCTGTTTTTCATGCGCCTCTACGGCATAGGAATCGCGACTGTAATCGTTGCCGCTCTGGCGATTTTTGAATCCGTATGCCATATAAACATTCTCCCGCGCGGCTTGCTTACGGTATCTTTGCTGGCCTGCGTCTATTACCCCACAGACCTGTTTTTTTCCCTGCTTCAGGCCCAGCGCCGATTTTCGTTGCTTGCGGGCCTTTCCCTCCTGAAATACGGTGCAGCGCTGGTCGTTTTTGTGGCACTGATGGGGCTTGGCTCTTCCGTTTTCTTTGCTACGGCCATGCAGATAATCTCCATGACGGCCTTTAACATCGCCTATTACCTGATCTGGGCAGGCCGGACGCTGGCACGAAACGCAGCCCAAAGCGCAAACCCCCTTAAACTGGTTGCGATGCCGCACACCCGTGAGTCTTTTACGCTGAGCCTTGCAAACTGGCTTCCCAGCACACTGGAACACGCCGATAAAATGATTATCGGCTACTTCTTCGGGATTGAAACTCTAGGGCTTTATACGCTGGCTTTCTCGACCGGGCGGTTCATCTACAATTCCCTCAAACCGGCCTTTTACATCTATTATAGGAACTTCGTCGAAAAACTCCCGCCGCGCCGTCTTCTAGCAGCGGTCATGGCCGTGTTTACGCTGTTCGGAATGGGGCTAAGCGCCGCATTTTACGTCGGTACATTCTACATTCCGTTCTTCACCAAGTTTCAGGGCGGCGAGGCTGTCGTCTATATCCTGTTCCTGTCTTACGGTCTGGCGATGACAGATGCCATCTATACCCAGTCTTATGGCATCAACAAAGATGCCGTATCCCGGCATCTTCTCTACGCCAATATCACAATTAGCCTTTTTTGCCTCAGCATGTTCGCGTTCTGTGTTTTCGTCCCGCGCCCTATGGCGCTGATAATCTGCGCCATGCATTATCCAATCCGGCACGCGGGTACGCTCTATTTTCTTTCGCGCCTGAAGAACAAAACGATTAAAAAACAGACATAGAAAAAAGGGAGCTTGCACCAATAGCCCGGACACTGTAAACCCTCAGGAAATCTCTGTCTGCAAAGAGGATAACTACCCCATGAAAAAAGATCTTTCCACATATAAAATAGCGGTTTTCGGATTAGGATATGTGGGGCTGCCTCTGGCGCTCGGGCTGGCGCAGGAATTTCCTGGAATCTACGGCTATGACCTCGACAAAACCCGCATTGAGGAACTAAAAAACGCATCCGACAGGACAAATGAAACAGACCCCACGGAACTAAAAAAAACCCGCCTTTCTTTCACGTCCGACACGACGGATCTTACGGACATTGACGTTTTCATCGTCGCGGTTCCCACTCCTATTAACAGCAACAGGCAACCCGACCTGTTCTATGTGCGCAGCGCGTCCGAGGCCATCGCAGGAATCATGAAAAAGGGCGCAATCGTCGTCTTTGAATCGACCGTCTATCCGGGCGTAACCGAAGATATTTGCGGCCCGGTGATCGAAAAAAAATCAGGTCTGAAACAGGGGGTCGATTTCCATCTCGGCTATTCGCCCGAGCGGATTAATCCCGGCGACAGGGAACATACGATAGAAAAGGTCATAAAGGTTGTGGCTGGGGACACACCGGAAATTACCGATATTCTGGCGCGTATATACGGATCAGTGGTCAAGGCCGGAATCCACAAGGCTCCGTCCATCCGTGTGGCCGAGGCCGCCAAGGTCATCGAGAATACCCAGCGTGACATCAATATCGCCCTGATGAACGAACTTGCCCTTATTTTCGACAGGATCGGCCTCTCCACCCGCGATGTCCTCATCGCCGCAGGGACGAAATGGAATTTCCTGAAATTCACGCCGGGGCTAGTCGGCGGGCACTGCATCGGCGTCGATCCCTATTACCTGACATCGATGGCCGAAAGCGTCGGCTACCACCCCCAGATAATCCTCGCCGGACGACGCATCAACGACGGTATGGGCGCGTTCATCGCGCAAAAGATCATCAAAAGCCTCATCAAGGGCAACCGGCCGGTCAAGGATGCCAAAATCGGCATTCTCGGCCTGACCTTCAAGGAAGACGTGCCCGACATCCGCAACAGCAAAGTACCCGACATCATCGCCGAACTCGGGCAATACGGCATTAAGCCGCTTGTCCATGACCCCATGGCCGATGCGAAAGAGGTTGCACATGAATACGGCCTGCAACTAGCCAGCCTTGATGCATTTAAAAATCTCGACGTTCTGGTGCTGGCTGTTCCCCATCGGCAGTATCTAGCATGGTCTCCGCAGGATTACACAACCCGACTGACGATGGAAGGCGGCATCATGGTCGATGTGAAATCGACCCTGAGTCCGGGAGACTTTAAATCCTTTGATTATTGGAACCTGTAGCCAGACACAGCCGATCCAGATAGATTTAATGATTGTCTAGACCTAATTTTATTGCTAAAAGCCACGCATGAAGAAAACAAAACCTACATTAAAAGTTCGCTTGAGTGATGTAGGCGGACGACCTGCGGGATTCGATTATTTAAGAATTATACTTTCAGTATCTGTTGTTTGCTGGCACTCGATTGTCACAAGCTATGGGCCCACGGTCCAAGATCAGGTGCAAATGGGTCCATTCAGACCACTAATAGCTATTATTTTGCCAATGTTTTTGCGCTGAGTGGTTTCTTAGTGGCAGGAAGTCTTGACCGTTGCAAATCGCTGATAATGTTTCTTGGTTTAAGGGCGATAAGAATATTTCCTGCACTATTTGTAGAAGTGATGCTATCAGCTCTCGTATTGGGAGTCCTTTTCACTAATGTTCCGCTTACAACTTATTTCACAGATCATAAATTTTTCACTTATTTATTGAACATAACAGGCCACATTCACTATGAACTACCGGGAGTTTTCACAAATAATCCAAACCCAGTTAGAGTGAATGGTCAGCTATGGACAGTGCCATTTGAATTGTATTGTTATATTGCTCTTTTTCTAATTGCATTTTTAGGCATCTATCGTTATCGAATTATTTTACCTTTCGTTATTACGGGATTGTTGGCAGCATGGGCCGTATTTTTCTTCACGAAGCATGGCTTTAGCGGAAATCGAGCCCCTACAGGAGTTCCTGGACATCTCTTAATCATATATTTTTTAACAGGCGTTGCGATGGCACGTTTTGGTGACCTGATAAAATGGGACGGTCGCCTATTTTCAACCGCTGTTATTTTATCACTAACATTTCTGTCTTTTCCAATTTACGGTGATATATTGGCAATCATGCCTGTAACATACGTCGTTATTTATCTTGGGCTTTGTAACCCTACAAAGGTAATGATCCTAAAAGGCGCTGATTATTCTTACGGCATATTTCTTTACGGATACGCTATACAACAAGCTTGGATGGCTGTGCACCCTTCGCTTCATGAATGGTACTGGAATATAATCCTTGCGCTTCCAACAACAACCCTTATGGCCATGTTTTCGTGGCACTTTATTGAGAAACCAGCCTTGTCTTCAAGAAAATACCTTACTGCCCTCGAAGAGAAGTGGTTTAAACTAAAAGCTTGGTTTCTAAGAGGTGACGCAACCTAAATGCAGACTTTTCTACAAAATTCCAAGAAAATGTAGAAAACAAGGCGGCCAGTGGAACACAAAGAAGAATACTTATCCACCACTGATGCTACCAAGAAAAAACAAAAACGACGGCCGGCTCAATAGAAAGCCCATAAAGGAATATGCCGTAAGAATAATCAGCACCCTTTAAAAAGATAGCTTTCTGGGATTCATAAGATCTAATACTACAGTAAAATATGCACTTGGAACGGCTGCAAGATACTCGCCATAAAGTATGACTGCTAAAAGGATGCTGCCTATTATAAGACTTATCAAAAAATGTATGCGGAAGACACCCACAGAATTCTATTATTATCTCATAGGAGAATAAATATGACGGCTGTTACAGGTGCAAATAGCGTGCGCCGTTTCAATGAAATAGAGGGTTTGAGGGGTTTACTTGCTTGGGCTGTGTTAATTGGCCATACTGCCAACTACACCGCGCAAAATCTTCCAGGAGCGCAGTTTTCATGGATATCCCAATTCCCAGGCCCTGCCGTCACTATCTTCATATGCATCAGCGGATTCGTGATCGCGCATCTTATACTGACGAAGCGTGAACCCTATCCGGTCTACATCATCAGGCGTTGGTTCCGCCTATTCCCATGTTTTGCAGTTGGTTGCATTCTGGGCGGAATGACCGCCTTTCTAGGCGTTGCCGCAGAACCTTACATGGCTTGGGCAGACCAACCAGGCTTCGAATTCTCACAAGAGGCAAAGATGACGCTGGACAGCCAGATCGCTTTCTTTCCGGCGCATACAATTATGCATTTACTCCTTTTATACGGCATCGTGCCTGACACTATACTACCCTTTTCTGAACGTGTCTTCCTGCCACCTGGCTGGTCATTAACGCTGGAATGGCAATTTTACCTGCTTGCGCCTTTCTTGACCCCCTTATTTATTGGCAGAAAGCGCATATTCATCGGGCTAGGGTTTACAGTTTTAATGCTTGTTATATGGTATGGATTGTTACGCGATTATTACCGTCTTCCTAGTTTTTTACCTGCAAAGTTTTACTGCTTTGCAATTGGTATTATGGCTCGGGTCTATTTTGAGAAACTACATGCCATTCTTATGTATGCTTGGGTGCGCACTGCCTCCGTGGCAGGATGCTGCACTATTGGCCTTATTGCTCCTGGCGTAGGTTTATTTATTGCATTCATTATTTATCTCGCAACAGATCGCAGATGGTTTTCGAAGGGGATCAGCCTACAGCTTAACCGCGTCTTTCAAATGATTTTTACAAGTAGGCTCGCGCTACACTTCGGGTCCTTATCGTATGCCATTTATGTCTTGCATTGGCCCTGTATTGAATTTAGTGGCTATATAATTTTAAAGTATTGGCAACTCGACAGTGTAACGGCCACTATTGTCGTCGGCTTTGCGACAATGTCACTGTGCTATTTCGCAGCACTTGTAGTTCACTATACTATTGAACAGCCTAGCATTCGCATCGGCGCACGTCTGGCAAAAGCAGTAGAAACCCGTTAAATCGACCATAGGATGATGGCGAAAAGACTCCAGAACCCATGACCGCATAGGCAGTCTGTACGGAATAATGATACATAATGACTAGAAGAACCGCGATTCTCCATCACTGACCTATGAAACCGACACGTCTTTATAATAATTTTTACCTCGCCTCTCTTGCTGCAGATTGCGATAGCTACGCCCCGTACTTAGAGCTGTTTCCTTTGGTGCTGACTGATGCCGCGATCATGGGCACAAAATACCAAATTAAAAAATCACCCTGCAATGGGCCGTCATTGTGAAAAAAGATATGAACCATATAAGGCAGGAACCCAAGAAGAACAACTCTGTTACGCAATAAAATCCGGGTGGCAAGCAAGCCGGGCAGCACGATTAAAATCCCATATTTATGTAGGACATTCAGATAGTAATTATGCGTTGGGGTATGCCAGAGGGTTTGTGAATTCTCATAGTCCGCCAACTGATCCCAGAACAAGCTTACATAATCAGTGCTACTGAAGATCAGACCATATCCGAACGGCCTGTTCATAAACAGCATCCATCCGTAATCGCGCAAAACCACACGCGCAACTGAGGATTTATCGCTCATGCGAAAGGCTCTAATTTCCGTCCCGGAGAGAAAATTAAAAATTGCGTCGCTATCGATATATAAAAGTGCCGCCGCCGGCATGAACAGCATCAGCCCCAGAATGGAAAAAACCGGACTGTAGAAAAACGCCGCCGCCGCCAGAAACGCCAGCATCCCCAAAATCGGCGACCGATTACCGGATATGATAGCAATCAACAACACGATCACAAAAACCATAACGACCGGAAGATTGACCCGACCCAGTGGCTCATCCGTTTTACGCCTACACGTCATAAAAATATAACACACCGCGAAGGCTAGCAGAATCTGCGTTCCCAGATGCACAGGCGTGAAGGAAATTCCCATAGGTCGCATCCGCTCGCTTAGGAAAACATTGTCATGGTCATAGGTTTGCATCCCCTGCAAGAAATCACGGAATTCCCAAGCATAGGGCACATGAAGGCCCTGTAAAACTGCCAGAAATCCGGAAAATAATACAACGGACGTAAAAGCCGAAATCAGTTTTTTTGCCCCCATACAATGCAACAGACCATAGCCTACAAAGACTCCAACGACGGCCTGCAGGTGTATTTCAAGTATCTGGCGGATGATATCGGCGAAGGGAAGAGCATTGGCCAGACTGACAACAAACCCCAATATCGCCACGTAGAGAATGATGGTCAAAACGACACGCATCTCACGAGCCGCCTTAAAAAATAGCGCGACTCTGGGAACATAGATCAACAATAATAACAGAATTGCAAAAAACGCACGCACAGGCACGCCGCCAACAAAAAATCGTACCAGCCCGATCGACAGGAAAAAAAGAATCAGGGATCCTAAAAAAAATAAAATTGCAGCAAAACTTCTTGGATTTGACTGTAAAATCTTACCTATACCAGAGACACTACAAGCATAATCACATTTATTTTCGGAGTTAGGTTCTGTACCCTGCATCGTTAACATTTCACTTTCTTGTAGATATAGACATGCTACGAAAGCTTGACGGTATTTAAAAACTATAACCCTACCTTATAGCCAAAATGCCTCTTCATTTTATCTGTATGCGTATTTTCTAAAACCAGCCCTAAAATTTTATTCTTAATTGCTGAATTTTGAGAAATTAAATAATTTAAATTATTTGGTAATGTTTTTCCCCACTCAGCAACCATAAGAAAAGAATCTAAAACATTTGCATACGAAAACATCTCTGCCTGATATGCAAGAGGAGGACATATAAAAACTACTAATTCATAATTCTCTATTATTTCACCCAGTAACTTTTTTAAATCCTCAAATTCCATTGGTCTTTTACCCATTTTATCATCATGTAAAAATAAAATTGATAAAAGACCATCCTCTCTGGTGAGTATAGATTTTTGATAATCGGCAAGCTTAAGTGAGTTAATTTTACCATATTTTTTATATTGTCTAAAAATTAAATTAGAAAAATGAGGATTTGCATCCACCACAAGCGTCTTCATTTTTTGAGATGCGCATAATGCCAAATTAAAAGCAATTATAGATTGCCCATCTCCATTATCGTCTGCGGTTACCACTCCTATTGTCTTGCCCTTGTGAAGATCTGAAGGCATTATTTGAATATTATTTATTATATTATGAATTACTTCCGAGCTATCCGCATTTGATTCTTCTATGCAATTTGAAAACAAAGAAATTTTACATTTCTCCTTTTCATCGCTTATAAATAAAAATTCTTTTGTTCGCGTTCGAGTTCTGGAAGGAAAAAATCCCAAAAAATTGATGCCAATTTGGCGCTTTACTTGTCCAGCACGCCGAATTGACTTATCTTGACCATCAATTAACAATGCAAAAGTACATCCCAATCCAATCCCAAAAACTATTGAGATCAGAAGAATCATAATATTTTTAAAATTGTTTATTTTTTTAGGTACGCTTGCATACGTAATTACCCGAGTTTGTGAAACAGGGAAGGCTTCCTCATTACTAATGGCCCCCAATTTTTCAACGTAACTGTTGTAAACTTTACTATAAGCCTCAGATTTTTGTTGCAGAGATTTTAATTCGCTTAATTGTAATATATTCTTATCTGAAGAATAAGGACTATCATTTTTCTCAGAATGACCAAGTAATGTCCGTGATTGAGAATTATAATTCTCTTTAAATTTCATTATTTGTTTTTCTATGGCTTCTTTCTCTTGTTGGAGATCTTGCATTTTTTTCTGAAGCCACTCTGATGTCCTAAAGTTGGACTCCGATATGGAATTCAGCTGATTGTTAATATATGCAGTGGCGAAAGCGTTTGCTATGCTTGCCGCGAAAGTTGGATCTTCCGATGTGCCATTAATTGAAATCACGTAAGTTTGGCCTATTCTTATGACATGAATACTTTTTAGTAAAAATTCAGCGAGGTCATCATCTGACCAATCACCTTTAACCTGATTTTTTTGCTTAAGTATTTTAATGGCTTCATTAGCCACAGTTCTGGATCGAATAACTTCTACTTCGCTTTCTATAGCCGAACTTTCGAATGCCAATTGCTTAAGAGGCGTTATATTAGATACAATTAATCCCTTATCTATGAGTACATCTGCCGTGGCAGTAAATACAGGCTTGGAAAAAATTATGTACAACAACGCCAATAAAAAACAAATAATTAACGTAGAAACAATTAGAAATAAATTCCTTTTTGTTATAAAAAAAAGCCTTCTCAGATCTATTTCTTGTTCTTGTAAAGAAGTCATGTTACCTCACCATAACTGGGGATCTAAAAAATATTTTATTTTTTAACTAAAGTCGCGCCCGTAGGAAGAATAGCTGGACGGCCAATGGATACATAATGAAACCCGGCTTCGCGCATATCCTTGACCTTGTAAATATTTCGTAGATCGATGATACACTTTACTTTCATGGTTTCGGCGAGGCGGTCAAGATCAAGGGCGCGAAATTCGTTCCACTCCGTCAGGATCACCAGCGCATCGGCGCCTTCCGCCACTTCGTAGGAGTCCTTGCACCATTCGATATCGTCCAGATGTTTTGCGGCTTCCTCCATTGCCGCCGGATCGAAGGCGGCTATTTTCGCGCCCTCCTCCCGCAACAGCGGAATGATGGCCAGGCTCGACGCGTCGCGCACGTCGTCGGTGTTGGGCTTGAACGATACGCCGAGAATGCCGATCCTCAAGCCTTCCAGATTGCCGCCGCAGGCCTCGACCACGCGGCCCGCCATGCTGCGCTGGCGCTCGGCGTTCACCCAGACAACCGTTTCGACGATATTTTGCGGTGCACCGTATTTCTGGCCGATCTGCGTCAGGGCCAGCGTATCCTTGGGAAAACACGAGCCGCCATAACCCGGCCCGGCGTGTAAAAATTTCTTGCCGATGCGTCCGTCGAGGCCGATTCCCTTTGCGACCTCCTGAACATTCGCGCCCGTCAGTTCACACAGATTGGCGATCTCGTTGATGAAAGTGATTTTTGTCGCCAGAAAAGCATTGGCCGCATATTTGATGATCTCGGCGGTTTCCGGGCTTGTCACCACCATCGGCGTTTCGTTGAGGTAGAGCGGGCGGTACAATTCGCGCATCAATTCCACGGCGCGTTCGGAGTCTGTCCCGATCACCACGCGGTCGGGGCGCATGAAGTCGTTGATCGCCGCGCCCTCGCGCAGGAATTCCGGGTTGGAGCAGACATCGAAATCGGCTTTCGGGTTTTCGGCGCGGATGATTTTCTCCACTTCGCGGGCCGTGCCGACCGGGACCGTCGATTTGGTGACGATCAAGGTATAGCCCTCCAGAGCGCCCGCTATTTCCTTTGCCGCTGCATAGACATACGACATATCGGCGTGGCCGTCGTCGTGACGGGCGGGGGTTCCGACGGCGATAAAGACTGCGTCGGCATCCTTGACCGCTGACTTGAGGTCGGTGGTAAAAGACAGGCGGCCCGCCTTAACCTGTTTTTCGACGAGGTCTTCCAAACCCGGCTCGTAAATCGGGATTTCCCCCTTTTTCAGGCGTTCGATCTTGGCTTTATCCTTATCGACGCAAACCACGTCGATGCCGAATTCGGCGAAACACGTGCCGGAGACAAGCCCGACATACCCCGTACCAACCATTCCCATCCGCATAATTATGCCCTTTAAATTTTCAGGTGACTAGCTATCATCTTTTTAATAGTAAAAATCAAGCACTGTTCGAATAGAAAGTTACGATATATTAGACCTGTTGCAAAAGTGGGCAGGATTTCCATGGAATCCTCAATATGATTCACTGTTGATGGGGTTGGAGGCCCCTTCAACATGGCAAAGTTTAGCAGTCGCTGGCTTCTTGGTAAGAGGCAATTCCAGTCCTTAAGCGGTGTAACGCCGGATCAGTTTTATAAAATGGCCTGCCTTTTGCGCCCGCGCTGGCGGCAGAGGTTCGTGGAGCCCAAGAACCGGGAGGGCCGTTCGTACGGGGTGGGTGGGCTTGAGGATCGCTACTTTTGCAACAGGTCTAACATATTTTTCCTAAACACTTTGTTTTTCTGTCCTTTTATGGTAAGAAAGTCCAATTTTATTGCCTTGAACTATAGATTTAGTCGAGAAAGAGCTACTCGATAGGTTGCTTAAGAGAGATGGACTGCCATGGATAGAGTAGAGACAAATCATTTTGTAACGCCCTTTCGTAGGCCGCTTCTAAAATCCAGATTCCCAGCTTCTGGATTATTTTTTCTTGCTCTATTTTTTGATGTGTGCGGTCTTTTCTTGGCCTATAAAATCTCTTTTCCACTAGCGTCTTTGGTCATTGAAGCTTTGCATACCTCCTCTCTGGAGAGCTTTTATCAATCAAGCCAGAAACATTTTTCTATCTGCTTTGCCTTAAGTGTTAGCGTTCTGATCTCTTTCTTTTTTAAAGGACATTACACCGAGCGTTTGCCTTGGTGGAGCCAAATCCAATTCATTTTGAAATCCATGCTTTTTGCTTTATTAGTCGAGGGATTTTCCGCTTACATTTTGAGTCTTTACTACTCAAGAATCCTGATCGTGACCTGCTGGGTTATGGCTTTTTGTTTTTTAGTTCTATCACGGGCCTTTCTTTTTAAAATAAAATCTCGAGTGGCGTCCTGGCGGTTGCCGACGGTAATCATTGGAGATACTGAAATGGTGACAGATACTCTCTTTGCCATTGATTCAGATCTTGGCATGGGTCTGATCCCTCGGGGTATTTTTCTTCGTAATCAAGATTCTGAGTTTCTTGATAGGGAGGAACTGCCAATGCGTTTTCGTAACATTAGAGTTCTGGATGGGTTTGCAGGCCACAAAGAATTCATAGAAGCACATACAGAATACTACTACATGATATCAGCAGAGTCCTTATGCAGGGAAGAGCGGGACAGTCTTTTCAACCTTCTGACAGAGAAAAAAATAAAGTTTGCAATTATTCCCTCAATAGCCCGTACCGGTCTTTATCAAAGCAAACCTCTTTATTTCTTTGGCAATGATGTCGTGATGTTGGGAACCAAGGATTATAGCGTTATTAGCTATCAAAAATTTCTGAAGAGAATAATGGATATCGTGGGTGCTTTTGTGGGCTTGGCAGTCTTCGGTATTCCTATGCTGGTTGTCGCAGCACTGCTTAAGATCGAAGGTCAAGGCGGAACGGTTTTTTATGGCGGGGAACGTATTGGCAAAGGTGGACAAAAATTTTGCTGCTGGAAATTCCGTTCTATGGAGCCTGGAACAGATCATCTCTTGCATAAATATCTTGAAGAGAACCAGCAGGCTAAAGCCTATTGGGACAGGTATTTCAAGTTGCCCGATGACCCACGTGTACAGACACGCACCGCAAAATTCATTCGTAAAGCTAGTATTGATGAACTTCCCCAACTTTGGAATGTTCTAAAAGGCGAGATGAGCCTTGTAGGTCCGCGGCCTATTCTTCCTAATGAAATCTCCGCCTACGGCGATAACTATAGAGAATATACATCTCTAAAACCTGGCCTAACTGGTCTGTGGCAGGTCAGCGGGCGTAATGGAACAAGTTTTCAAAGACGCGTTGTATGGGATAGCTGGTATGTTCGCAACTGGTCTTTATGGGGAGACATTGTCATCATCTTAAAGACCATCTATGTTGTGCTAAATCGCTCTGGAGCAAATTAGGTTTTTGTTAAATCAGGCCCGCTCCATGGGTGCGAAATGTCAGAAGGAGCCTGATCCAGAACTGGTGAAACTGTTCCTCGAGTATATGGGGCTTGTTTGAATGTCCACGACATTAGCCCACGATATTCCCCGTTTCTTTGCAAGGTATGTCCCGATTTTATTGATTCCAGATACAGCCAAAAGGCGATTGAAAAAAACAAAAACCTGCCTCACAATTTCGTGTAAGGCGGGTACTATAGCTAACGGGCATATATTCCTATATGGTTCTGCTTTTACCGTGTGGTTAATAAAAACTTGAAAAATCTTATTTTATGTATTATGTATTAGCCCTACTGGCTTTGGCTGATGTTTTTTGGTAGGTGAGAATGTTTTTTCTATTCTGTATGTTGTATATTTTCGTTGCAGTTTTTTTCTTTATTAACAGCGCCATAGACTTGGCTGGTAATAATGCCTTCGGGGGCCTCAAACAGAAGTTTCGTATATTTATAACTTCTGCGTTATGGCCCGTGTCTGTTACAGTTGTTGTTGCGTACATTTATATTTTAGAAGGTCTTCTCAGAAGAAGACCTCTTTAGTCCCGTGTAGACTCCTCCCAATTAAAAATATGACACTCCGACGCTTTTCTCAAGCGTTGTATTTTTTGCAGAAAAATAGCGCTGCTACTTGAAGACGCCGAAGGTTTTTTCGATGAGGTTGAAGTCCGGCGAGTAAGGCGACAAGGGCGGGCTCATTTCAATGTGAGGTCTCCCCTGTGCGTTTGGCATCTGTCTGGATCCATTCAGTCGCCTTAACGATTTTTTGCCAAAGGCGCGCACCTTCTTCATTGCCACACGCCAATAGTTCTTCATAACGGTGCTGCGCTTCTTGTATGGCCTCACTGCCATGTTTATCCAGCAACACTTTAGCTGCACGATAAATATCAATTTCTGAGGTCATTTGTCTCTCTGAAAAGCGCCACAACCTGCACCAAACAAGGCATAAAAAAATCTTCCAGATCTCAAGCCTATCGCAACAGTTATAGTGTCGTCCTGGATGAGATTATTTTTTTCCAGATTCTTTACAAAATCTTTTGCTCTTTTGTAGGCCTGCCGACGAGGATTGAGATATTTTTTTAAATCAATAACATTCATTTTCCACCTTGCATGTTAATCGTTATACCCGGATTGGCAGGCTTTAATAAAATCCTGATTTTTTACAGGCCAGAGCGGGTGCTTCTCCTGGCTTTTGATTGTTTCTTTTGCTGCATCCGGGAGTGACTGAAAAAAATCAATCCCGGTCAGTTTTTCAATTTCATCAATACTTGTCATGTAGCGCGTATGATCAAAAGGCTTGCCTTCGTAATAGCCAGCCCCGACCTGGGGATATATAAAGGCCAGAACATCGGGCCTTTCTGGATCGACGCTCTCTTTCACCACAATTTTGAATAAAGCATCAGGAATAGCAACCGGAAACTCCCCCTCCTGCCCTATAGAGGCATAAGGCGATTTATCAGCAAAAATGGGACCTGTGATAATCCAAATAGAGCCATATTCTTGCGCCCACGCCGATGTCAGATCTTCCAGATCCAGCCAAATTCCCGCATTGAAACGCTGGCGCTGTGGAACGGCATTATAAAAGGTGTGGGTGTTCCAGCCCGCATCCGCCCCGAGGCGTTCTGCGTGCATTTTCATGGCTAGATGCCCCCGCGAAAACCCGTCTTTTCTTTTACTGGTAAAGGCCTTGGGATAGGCATAGCTTTTATCGTCCGGCATAATTCCATGCGTAAAAAGGTCAGGATCCGTAATCCATTTGCTTGGCCGTGCATATGTTTTTATACATTGAGCATCAGTTTTTTTAATTTCATAGGCAACCCACTCTGGTACGCCCCAAACATCCGAAATGCCATCATCATTATCGTCATCAAAATCATCAAAGCAGGAGGTGTAGGCCCGGAAATTTGCAAGAATGCAATTTGCACTGGTTCCCCAACGGTCATGATTATAGGTGGGATCAAGAACATTGGGTTTAAAATCTGCCGCCCCTGCCGGAGAGCTTAAAAATAACAAGGCGATTGCCAGGATTTTACGCATTCTCTGCAACCCCTTCTAACGCTTTATAGTCTATTCTCTAAAATATTTTTTAACAGCCACAAGATGGGCTCAAAACTCCATCACAGCAGACGGCTCTGCCTGAAGACGAACAGCCACACACGCCGCCGTGCCAGGAACAGCACCCGCGACCGGCAAGTTTCTCTTCGCCGTTTTCGTCTGCTTTGAGGCATTGCTGTTCTGGGGCTGTGGATATTGTGCTTTCGGTAGCTTTAAGAAGATCGACTGACTGCTCACATTTGTTTGACTGAACAACGCCTCGATCTTTTTCGGGGCTCGCATGAGCTATACCGATGAAAATAAACCCTGCGGCAATAATTAGAGATATAAATCCTCTCATCGACTTTCCCCACACTTATGTTTTTTGAGCAAGTTATAATAAGGCGCAAATCTGTAAAATGCAACTATAAATAGAAACACACAGATAGAACATATTATAGAATATGGAAAATTTTCGATGTGCATGGCCAGACCCTTGCGGGAGCGAGGGCGAGCCACCAGCGCCGTAACGCGCTGGCCTCACTGGAAACGATCAGTCATGAACTACGCCAGCGTTACACGCTGAACGCCGGTGCCATACGCTCAATCTCGGCGGAGGTCAGGCCCAGCCTTGCGGCTTCCTGCCGCCACGCTGATACCGCTGTTTTCACTTCCGCTATAATCGCTTCCGCCTCGGCCGATTTCAGTTCAAAATACCCTGCCACTTCTCTGGCCAGTTCCAGCGAAGCCGTGCCGTCATCCTCGGTAATCGTGGTGGTGAGGATTTTTGGGCGAATATCGAGCGGCACCGGATTAAGGTCATAGGCCGGAGCCAGCCGCCAGCCCTCAGGCCCGGTATACAGAAATCAGTGGTTCCGCAAATGATCGTCGGTGTTGGCAATCAGGATGTTGAACACGATGCGCCGCCAGAGCAGCTTTATATCGTCTTTGGGCGATGCCCCATAGCGGCGCAGCGTATCCACGATTTCAAGGTAGCTGTGCGTTTCATTATCCTTCGCGCCCAACATACTCATGGCGGAGAGATAGGGAATGCGGGTTGTTCCCTGCCGGTCGAAGCGTCGCAGCAGCAGGACGGGCTTTTCGGCGACGGTTTCAAGCCGCCAGTTCGTCACCGATAATCCGGCTTTCTTCGCCAGCGTCAGGGCGACGGCCTCCCAGCGCACGGTGTTGATTTCATCGTCCTTATGCAGGAATTTAGCGATGCTCAAATGCCCGTCGCGGTCACGTACAGAGGCTTTCGGGCGAGCGCCGCCCAGCGATGAGCCGGGAGCCAGCAGCAAACGCAAATCCTCGTCCGTATCGGTTTCCGTTGCCACATGCTCCACCGCCGAAAGCAGCCTTGGCAGTTCCAGCAGCGGCGGAATGCGTCTGGCTCCCTCAGTCGCCAGAAACGGCCCGCCTTCGGTTTCCGAGAATCGCAACGCGCCCTGACGGGCTTCGTCATAAACCATCAGCAGATAGTCGATCTCCTGCAAGGTGCGCGGTGTTTCCCCGGCCTGCT
This sequence comes from Alphaproteobacteria bacterium, assembly GCA_049653045.1. Taxonomy (GTDB): domain Bacteria; phylum Pseudomonadota; class Alphaproteobacteria; order Micavibrionales; family Micavibrionaceae; genus UBA7657. The sequence goes on along the minus strand of JBASFN010000140.1, from coordinate 33,913 downwards.
CCGCCCGCCTGCGCTCGGCGCGGCGCATGAGTACGCGCCCCCAGCGGTCGGGCGCGGAATCGCCCAGTGCACCGAATAAAGCACGGTCGGACGGTGTATGAAACGGGCCGGGGCCAAGCGTTAATACCGGGTCGAGAGCGAAACGCTCAGGGGTGGCCAGCCAGCCTTCATCATATTCAAAGGTGGCGCTTTCCCGGTTTTTGCGTGTGCGTGTCCAGAGCCGCCCTGCCAGAAGCGGTGCGCCGTTCAAATCCACATAAACGAAGATTTCTTTTTCCATGTCCTAATCCTTTGCCGGTTTGGATTTGCGCGCGTTATGTTTCCTTGGGCGGATGCGCTGCGGCAGGCGTTCTTCATCCAGTTCCAGCCCGACAACATCCTGTGTCACATCCGCCAGCGTCCCCAGACGCTCTACCATGCCCAGTACGAATAGCACCGTGGCATAGGCTCCGATGGACGCACCCGGTTCGCCTTTCTCAATTTTGCTGAGTGTCATGCGGCTGATGGATGCCCGCTCTGCCATGACAGCCACGGGAATCCGCCGCCGCAACCGGGCGTCGCGGATGTCGCTTCCGAGCTTGCGAAGCGCACGGCCTACCGGAATGGGCAATGTGGTGGCTGTTTGACTGGTTTTCATGGCATAATGTCCACTATTAATATCGCTATATATGCTAATGTATATTATAATGGACGTTAAATCAATATTTGGTTACTGCCATGCCACATAAGAGGGATTGCCAAGGGTTACAGCCCCTTGGCTGCATGGTTCAGCGTTACCAGCAGGAGGTTCAATCGCTGGTGCGGTCGTTCCGCTCAGAGGAACACCGTAGCCAGGTGGCAAAGATGCTGCGGTCACTGGTGGATAAGATCGTGCTGTCCCCCAAAATAGGCAGCAAAGAGCTGATGATCGACCTTCATGGCGATCTGGCCGGTATTCTGACAATTTCTGCGGAGAAGAAAACTTCGGAATGGGACAGGCAAGCCCTGATAGAAAGGGCACAAGCCTTTGTAAATTCCGAAGACTTCTCTGCGACATCAAAGTCGCAGGGGAAGCTGGTTGCGGGGGCCAGATTTGAACTGACGACCTTCAGGTTATGAGCGTGATTCTGGCAAATAGTGACAACACATCAAAGCAAAATACAATAAATAAATCAAACGGTTAGCGCAGAACCGCTTTTGTCGTAAGCTGTAAATTATTGCCCCTTTTTGTCGCCAACTGTCCCACCAGTGTCCCATGAAACGGACTTTATGTTCCCAGATTTTTTGCAATACTCTCAATGTCCTGCCACCCGATGACGTTAAATTCCTCTCGCGTATGTGACCCAGCACCACCGTAAATGAGGGTTCCCTGGCCAGACTCTTTACCGGCAATCTTCTTAAATTTCTTAAGGCCGTCAAAAAAATCACGAGCCACAGTCTGTCCGGATTTTATTTCAACCGGCAAAAGCGTGCTTGCCTGCTCGATTATAACATCAACCTCTTGCCCCTTATGATCCCGCCAGAAATATAGATTGGATCCCAGAGCCTGATTATAACGATATTTTATCATCTCAGATACAGCCCATGTTTCAAACAAATGCCCCCGCGCCGGATGTGTCGCCAATTGCTCAGGCGTTTGAATATTGAGAAGCCAGGCCGCAAGACCAGTATCATAAAAATACAGCTTTGGTGACTTTATAAGACGCTTATCAAAATTCTTATGATGTGGCTGGAGAAGATGAATAATATAGCTGGCCTCTAGCACGGACACCCATGACTTCGCTGTGTTGTGTGTAATGCCGCAATCCCCTGCAAGATCAGACAGTTTTAAAATCTGCCCTGTTCTGGCGGCGCACATACGCACAAAACGCTGAAAGGTGCTTAGATCACGTACATTGATGATCTGGCGTACATCGCGCTCAATATAGGTATTGATATAATTCGCATGCCATATACCGGCTTCAAGCTTACGGTCATAAATCGGGGGATATAAACCCTTGAACAACAAATCTTCCAGTTTCTTAGGTGCTTTGCCTGCATGCTGTAATTCCTGCAAACTGAACGGTAACAGAGATAGTTTGGCTGTTCGGCCCGCAAGGCTTTGTGAGATGCCCGAAATTAATCCAAACTGCTGAGAGCCCGTCAGGATGAATTGCCCCATTTTTTTATCAGCATCCAAACGGGTTTGCAGATAGGAGAAAAGATCAGGGCAACGCTGCACCTCATCCAGAATGGCGCCTTTTGGATATTGAGCCAGAAAACCGCGCGGATCAGTATTGGCAAACTCCCGCATATCGAGATCCTCGAGCGATACATATGGCTTATCAGAGAAGACAGCCTGAGTTAAGGTTGTTTTGCCCGATTGACGCGGCCCTGTGACGACAACAGCCGGATAGCTGCGCGCCAGTTTTTTTAACACTTTCTCTGCGTTTCGCGGGATAAAACTCATGAAACCAATTTATCGTAATTGGTACAAATTGTCAATTCAATTTACAATTTGTACTATTTGTTTAAAGATTGATAACTATCACTATCCAATATTTTCACAGCTCTGATGCAAGTTACGGACAGAGAATTGTATTGAAAATCAATAAAGAATGATAAGAATAAGCCGTTAGCTCAATACTTACAGAATAATATAAAAAATCATGCGCTATAAACGACAAATAACCCTGCCTGAAATTGGCCTTGACGGACAAGAGAAGATTGCCCGCGCCCGTGTACTATGCGTCGGCGCTGGCGGGCTTGGCTCTCCGGCACTTTTGTATCTGGCGGCGGCGGGCATAGGACATATTGGGATCATTGATTTTGACAGGGTTGATGAAAGCAACTTGCAGCGGCAGGTTTTATTTACAACGGATGGCGTTGGTCAGCCCAAAGCCGTTCAAGCCAAGGAACGATTGCATGCCCTCAATCCTGAAATAGAGATCACAATTTATGAAGATGAATTAAATGCGGAAAATGCGGCGGATTTATTTCAGGCTTACGATATCATCCTTGATGGCACCGATAATTTCGAAACAAAATTTTTGATTAACGATGCTGCTGTAAAGTACAAAAAACCATGGATTTATGGGGCAATTCAGGGGTTCGATGGTCAGGCCAGCGTGTTCGATGCACAAACAGGCCCTTGTTATCGATGTCTTTATCCGGAAAAACCCAAGGCACGTATCGCCAATTGTGCGGAAGGCGGCGTGATTGGCGCTGTCGCTGGCCTTATTGGCGTAACGCAGGCTTTGCAGGTTATTCAACTCGTCACAGGGCATGAAAGTTTTGAGCCTTTGATCGGCAAGCTCTGGACGCTGGATACCAAAACGATGCAAACACGCATTTTGAACATTCCCAAAAACCCTGACTGCCCGGCCTGCAGTAAAAAACGAGATGATGTTGTCCTTGCCTACAGTTCGCCTGTTTGCGGGTTTGTGCCGGAATTAACGCCGCAGCAGGCGCGTAGCAGAACTAATTTCTGCCTGATTGATGTGCGTGAGCAGGAAGAATGGGATCAGGGGCATATTGATGAAGCGCAGCTCTGGCCTCTTTCAAAAATAATGGCGGGTGATCTGCCTGATTTGCCGCAAGAGACGGAAATTATCCTGCATTGTCAAAAAGGCATGCGCAGCCTGCAAGCCGCACAAATTCTTAAGGCGCAAGGATATTTAGACGTTTACAGCTTGTCTGGCGGCTATGAAGCGTGGGTTAGCTGTTTTGGGGACGCGTCAGAATAAATAGAGAAACAATGCTGAGTACTGTCATCTGAATTAAAATTACTACTAACGGCACTTCTAAAATGACGCTCAACAAGAAGGTTATTAATATTGTCACTATAGCGTAAGTCTTATTCCGTTTACTGATACTCCCGTTCTCTCTCCAGTCTATTATAGCCGGACCAAAAGAAGGGTGGCACAAAAGCCACGCGTGCAGTTTTTCAGAAGACCTTGCAAAACAAAATGCGCTTAATAGTAAAAAAGGTGTTGTTGGCAATAAGGGCAATACAATTCCTATGATCCCCAAGGCCAAGAAGATAAAACCTAAAATTTTCAATATCGTCTGCATATAACTCTTTAAGCAATTTTCTTCAGCTCCGTCATAAACGCACCCATTTTATCGAGCAGCAGATGTACGCGTTTCACGGCCTGCCCCGAAAGTTCACCTGTTGCCTGCATGACATCATTAGCCGCTTGTCCGACCTGCGCCATACTTTGATTGATATCGCGGACATTTCCTGCAACGCCGTGCGTTCCAGCGGACGCATGCTCTGCACTGTTTGCAATTTCCTTGGAGGCCGCACTTTGCTCCTCAATCGCGGCAGCAACAGCTGTAGCAGCTTCGTTGACCTCCGATATAACAGAACCAATTGAAGTAAATGTTTTGACAACATTACTAACGGATCCCCGTATACTGGTCACGAGGCCTGCAATCTCTTCGGTGGCCTTGCTGGTTTGCCCTGCCAGTTCCTTAACTTCGCTGGCCACAACAGCAAAGCCTTTTCCGGCTTCGCCCGCGCGCGCAGCTTCAATCGTGGCATTGAGCGCCAGAAGATTTGTTTGTCCTGCAATATCTTCGATCATACTGACCACTTCACCAATTTTATCGGCCATTTGTGAAAGTTCAGCAATGGTTTGTGTGGCGGCAGCAGATTCTTCAACGGCCATTCTGGAGATAGAGGAGGTTTTGTTCATCTGCTGGGTAATCTCGGCAATGCAACTCGACATTTCTTCTGCAGCGGCGGATATCGTCTGCACACTCATCGAGGCGCTGTCAGAACTACGCATGGCAGCATCAGCACCGTGAGAAGTTATAGAAACAGAATTTTGCATCGTTCCCGCGCTGCTCTCCAGCGTCTTTGCCGTCGCATTAATCTGCTGAACGACTTCGGTCAAGGACGTATCAAGATCGTTTGCTACATTCACAAACCCGTTCATTTTGTCTTCGACATTGTGCGCGGCACGGTTGATAATCCGCGCACCGTTCAGAAGATTACCATGCATTCCGGCTTCCAGAATACGGCGAAAATACTGATTGCGACTCACATGTTCCATGGCGGCGGTAGCCTCGCGGATGAAGGAATCCACAGTATCGACCATCTCATTCAGCTTCCATTGAAATTCGCCAAATTCCCCTTTTTCCGTGATGTTGGTCAGGCGTGATTCAAAATCACCCTTGGCAAGTGCGCTGACGGTTTCGGTCATTCGTTCGATTTCAAATTCAGATTTTTTGATTTTAAGGAGAGCCATCACTTGACAAGCTGCAACCAAACCAACGCCTGCAAGCCCCATCCAGGATCCGCTAAAAAACAAAAAGCCGCCGGTTAGCACGCATGCAACCAGCGCAGTGCCATTAAGCAGCCTTGCGCTGGAGAGCGAAGATAAGTTCATCATAATTCATACCTTTCTGCTTGACGGCATCGAGCAACATCTCAAAGCCCTTGTTCATGCCCTCCTTGGCGTTTTTATGCCGGTTTTCTTCCTCAAGAACAGCCTTGTAGAGCGGAATGATGGTAGAATTCAGGACATCGCGGTCGGGCACGCGGCGGTTGGAATGATAGCCGACAATCTGGCCATTTTTATCAAAGGACGGCGTGACATGCGCCAGTACCCAATAATGATCGCCGTTTTTACTCATATTGTTGACATAGGCAAAAATCTCACGGCCTGCGCCAATCGTATCCCAGAGGAGCTTAAACACACTACGCGGCATTTCCGGATTGCGGATCAGGCTATGTGGCTCACCCAAAAGCTCCGGCTCCTGATACCCCGAAATATTGATAAAAACACGATTGACGTATGTAAGCCGACCCTTAAGATCCGTCTTGCTGACGATCACTTCATCTTCACGGAAAAACCGCTCAACGCCGGTTGGCGCCCTTTTCGTTCTTACATTTTCAGTCATAACTTTCTCATACAAGCTCCTGTCGTTCATTATGAGCGAAGAAAAAAGAATTGAGGTTGATTCAGATCAAGGCGAAAAAAGTAGATTGTTGGCCTAAAGCATACTAATAAATTTCATAATGAGCCGGACTGACACATAAAGGATCAGCAGTGCGGTCATCTTCTTGACCATGGACATGTTAATTTGCACTGCGCCCAGCCAGGATCCGATCTGTCCGCCGATTAAAACCGCAGGCAGCAAAATCCAGTAAGGAGAAAGAGCCGAGAATGAAGCAATATCCTCAATTTTCAGGCTCTGGCCGATAAGGCCTGCCAATGAATTGACCAGAATAAAAAACGCGCATGCTCCGGCGATCTGCTTGGCATTCCCCCAGCGCATAAAATGGAGGACGGGCGCCAGAAAAATGCCGCCGCCAATCCCCGTTATCCCGGCCAGCAAGCCCAGCGATGTGCCAAAAATGGCAGGCATAAACCTGTGCTGTGCTGCTTTTGGGTTTGGAAATGACGAGTCTTCTTTCTCCGGCCATAAAAGCCTGATTCCTGAAAGCAGAAGCGCAAATCCCAAAACTCCGGTGAAAATAACCTCTGGCACCGGGATTAACCCACCTGCAAAGGAGGCCGGAACGGAAAATACAATCCACGGCGCAATGCGGGGAAGCCGGATATGCCCCTCTCTTGAGAAATGCCATACACCCCCAGAAACCACCACAATATTGCACATGAGAGAAATAAGGGGGATCAGCTGATAATTCGTATCCCCCAGCACCAAAAGCGCGTTATAGGTCGATCCGCCGCCAAATCCGATACAGGCGTAAAGCAGGGCAGTCATAAAAAACAGAAAAGCCAGAACCATATATTATGCTTTCTGGCGTGGTCTACTATCCGCCTTGAGATCAACCTGAAGAAATACATCAAGACCGTTCACATGCGCACAAAGCCCTTCTTTGCTGCGTCCCATATCAATGAGTTTTTGTATCTGATCCTTGCTTGTGCAAAGCATCAGACAGGATTCATCCTTATCTAAAATGAGTTTGAGCGGGGCTTCTTTAAAATCTTCAAAATATTCTGCCGGATCGGGATCAATCACCATCGCAAAATCATTCCCGCCAATGGGCACAGCTTTTTCTATCGGCTGACCTGTACTCAGAATATTTAATTCATCTTCTGTGATTTTAAATGTCACGGATTTTTCGGTGATTTTTACATTCATCGATTTATAACCTCCGCCCAATCCTGCGGCGTGTTAGTATTTTTCATGGAAGAAGAGAAATGCTCCGGCAACGCTACAGGATATATGCCGTAATCATCTAATAAACCTTGGACTGATTTTTTTTCACTCTCGGGATAAGGCGGCGTTATGAAGGCTGGCAAAGGCCAGTCTATAAAATATCCCCCCTCTTTTTGTTGCAAAAGCAGGTGCAGCATATCCGGTTTTAACAAGGGCATATCAACGGGAATAAACAACAATCCCGCATAACTAGAAAGGCGCTTGATAACTAACTTTATCGCTTCAGCCGGCCCTGTAAATGGCTCCTGATCGTAAAGACAGTCGTAACCATCAACATCGCCGCTGATAAATATTTCCTTGATTCCGATTGTTTTAAGTATCTCCATCATATGTTCGATGAGCGGCTTCCCTTGGTAATCTAGCAAAGCCTTATTCTGCCCCATACGGCTTGAGCGCCCTCCTGCTAAAACCACGCCGGCGATAGTGCTAAAATCATCCATGCGCATCCTCCTGACAATGGCCGCAACAGGTCATGGAGTGCTCCGCTTCCTCTGACAGGGAATGTCCCGGCAACCAGTCGCTCATACCATCCACATAATGCTCTTTTTTCCAGACGGGAGCGCGTTTTTTAATTTCTTCGATGACGTAACGGCACGCTTCAAAACTCTCGGCGCGGTGAGGAGAACTCACAGCAATGATAATGCTGATCCCGCTAACATCCAGAGCGCCCTGATAATGCGAGGCGTAATAGCGCGTATCCGGCCATAATCCCTGTGCTTCCTCACAAATTTCATGAAAGACTTTTTCTGCCAAGGCTTCATGCACATCGTATGTGATGCCCGTTACGCTTTTACCCTCATGCATATTGCGCACTGTGCCGATAAACGTATCAATGGCCCCATGCGCCGGATCGACAACGCTTTGCATCGCCGTTTCAAGGCTTAAAGGATCAGCACTGACAAAAACTTGAATGCTCATTCCTCACCCCCCACAGACTGGCGGTAAAATGGAAAGAGGTGCTTCTTCCTGCAGAATATAAGCATTTGGCAAAATTGCATTGTCATTGGCCAGGACAGACTCCTCCACCAGTATTTTATGCTGCTCGCCCAATTGCTGCACCAAGGCTGCCTTAATTTGCTGCACAGAAGATCCGGCATCAACAGTAACGCAGAGCGTATCGCCAAATTGTCTGAAAACACCAAAACATTTAATAGAATAATTTATCATCGTCATGCTTCATCATATCCTTGCTTTTTAATCTTGTTCAGCGCATCACCGATAAAAGGAGCAATAATATCCCAGCATTCCTTAACTGCTTTAGGAGAACCGGGGAAAGCGATGACAAGTGTAGCTCCAACCATGCCCGCCGTCATGCGGGACAGCCATGCGGTGTCCGTAAAGTGGAGACTCTCTGTTCGTAGCACATCGCCCAACCCATCCAGCATGCGCTCGCAAACTTCTTCCAAAACATCGGGAGTTAAATCACGCGGCCCTGGCCCTGTGCCACCAGAGGCGATCAAAATATCCGGCGTATGCTGCGCGCAAATGTCTTTAATTGCGGCGGCAATTTTATCCGCTTCATCAGGAATAACCGTAGAGCATTTGATATCGGCCCCTGCAGCGCTCAAAAGTTCTTTTAAAACGGGACCGGATTTGTCTTCATACTCGCCTTTGGATGCGCGGTCGCTCATCACTAAAATGGCGGCGGATTTACCGACAAGCGTTTTCTCATCGGGCAATTGCTCAGCCAGCCAGTCAGGTATGCCGTTCGGATTGATCCAGACACCGCTTTTTCCGCCTGTCTTAATCAAAAGGCGTATGCCCTCCATGCTTAAATTTGGATCAGTACCTTTTGTTAAATCCCAGATCGTTAAAAGTGCAGCATTCGCGCCCGCCAAGGCCTCCATCTCGACACCCGTTTTCGCAAAAGCAACGGCCTGCGCATAGACTGTAATGCTGTGATCCTGCTCATTCATGGCGCAATGGATGGTGACCTGATCCAGCGGCAATGTGTGGCACATAGGGATGAGGTCCGGTGTTTTCTTAGCACCCGTAATACCTGCCGCTTCGGCCAGTGCCAAAACATTGCCTTTAGGCAGCTTACCATTTTTGATCGCCTCAAATGCTTCTGCATTCATATGGATAGTGCCACAGGCTACGGCGCGGCGGCGTGTTGGTCTTTTGCGCCCTACGTCAATCATTTTGAAATTGGGCTGTGCCGCCGTGGGAAAGGCAATAACTTCTTCTGTTTTCGACATGGTTTTATCCTCCAATACTTGCTAAATGGTCGCGAACGCCACTGTTATTATCATGTAAAAAATGCGCTGATTTCTTAAAATTCATCAACGCCATTATTTTTTCTTGCAGTTCTTCTGAACTGTCGTCTGATTGTAGAAGATGCCGTAGGGGATACCCGCGTTCACCGAAAAGACAAAGGTGGAGCGCACCCTTGGCAGACATGCGCAGACGGTTACAGCTTTTACAAAAATCTTTTGAATAGGGGGCGATTAAACCAATTGTGCCTTTGCTGCCTTTATGTGCAAATTCTTGGGCTGGTCCTGCGCCTTCTTCACGAGGTTTTAAATGCCATCCACGCGCCAGCAATCTTTCTGTAACGGCGGTGCCGGGCAAATGATGCTCGCTAAAATAATCCTGATTATCGCCCGTGCGCATAAGCTCAATAAAGCGCAAGGAAACAGGCTTGTCCTGAACAAAAGCGATAAAATCATCAAGCTCGTTATCATTATATCCCTTGAGCAGGACGGTGTTGATTTTGACGGATTCGAACCCTGCATCGTGGCAGGCATCTAACCCGTCCAAGATCTCTTCCAAGCGGTCATGTTTTGTGATGGCTTTAAACTTCTCTGCATTCAGAGAGTCTATACTGATATTAATCGCCCGAAGTCCCGCATCGTAATAGCTTTGCGCCCGCTCAGGCAATTTATAGCCATTGGTCGTAAAAGCCAGTTTTTTAATACCTTGTATTGAAGCAACGCGCTGTGCAATTTGGATAAAATCAGGGCGCACGGTTGGCTCCCCTCCTGTCAGTCTGATTTTCCAAACACCAAGCGCGGCGAATGCTTTTACCAGCCTGATAATTTCTTCTTGATCCAGAAAGCTCTCACATCCTGTTTTTTTATATCCATCGGGCAAACAATAGGAACAGCTGAAATTGCACACATCCGTTACGGACAAGCGCAAATAAGGAAACCGGCGACCAAAATTATCCGCGAGATGCGGCTCGGTTATCATATCAATAGACTCCTTTCCAAACACGGGAGATCATGGCGTTTCCACACATAACCCCGGCCTTTGCGCCATATCCTTATAATAAAGACTTAGGACATAAAGGCTTCAGAGCGGCCATGTGCAAATGAACATGGCGAATCTTCATATTTTCATTATGATGGAATTCAAAAAGAAGAGACTTGATCTGAATCAAGAGGGATAAAAATGCTGGAATTCTGGGCATCGCTTGTTATTTTTATGGCTTCGCATTCTGTTATAGCCCGATCAGGGCTTCGCGGCGTCATAGCTCAAAAATGGGGGGAGAGGACTTATCTGACCCTTTATTCCTTGCTCAGCCTGATATTGCTCGCATGGCTGATTATTGCGGCGCAGAACGCGCCCCGTATCCAGCTATGGCCCTGGCTTTATGAACTTTATTGGATACCTAACATTTTCATGCCCCTTGCTTGCATCTTGCTGGTTTCGGGCTTCGTTGTGCCCAACCCCTTATCCATAGCGGCAAAAAACAAAGGATTTGATCCAGAAAGACCGGGATTTATTGTTGCTCTGACCCGTCATCCGATTTTGTGGGGCTTTTTTCTCTGGTCTACTTCTCATGTTGTCCCAAACGGTGAATATCCGCTGATCGTCATGTTTGGAATATTTGCTGGATTTTCGTTAATAGGACTGAAGATAGTTGATCGAAAACGTAAAAGGGAATTGGGAATGGAGCAATGGGACATACGGGCAAAAAACACACATGCTGTGCTTTTTGCTTCCCGCTCTTTATGGTCAGGACAATTCCAATTCACAAGATATGACATTACGGGAATTATTTCAGGTTTATTTGTGTACTTTTTACTTTATAGTCTTCACGAGACCTTATTTGGAATAAATCCAATGCCTCCCATGTAATATTTAAAATAAGCGCAGCGCCATGAACATTGTAGAAACCATCAAAAAAAGCACCCTGTTTCACAGTGTCGATATGCAGACAATCGAATCCTTGGCTAAAGAATGTCACAAAAAAACATTTGCCAAGGGACGTGATATCTTCGCCATGGGTGACAAGGCCGATGCCTTTTTTATTATTCTTGAAGGCTGGGTCAAGCTCTATCGTATCTCCAAGGATGGTGAGGAAGCGATCATCCATGTCTTTGGCCCTGGCGAGTCTTTTGCCGAAGCTGCTGTTTTTAATGACACAAAAACCTATCCTGTGAATGCTCATGCATTGGATGAAGTCACTCTTGTTGAAATACCTCGCAGTTTCTTTATCCAGAAAATCGAGGAAGACAGCCGTTTTGCATTGCGCATGCTCGGCGCCATTGCCGCGCGTCAGCATTACCTCGTCCAGCAAATAGAGCAGGTGACAACCCGCACGGCCCCGCAGCGTATCGGTGCGTTTTTGATACGTTTTTGCAAGAAAAACAGGCAGGCCGAAGGCGAATGGGTTGTCCATTTGCCTTACGATAAATCAGTGATTTCAACCCGCATGAACATCAAGCCGGAAACCTTTTCCCGCGCTCTGGCAAAGCTGGAACCTTATGGCGTTCATATCGAAAAGAAGAATATTCTGATTACAGATATGGAGGCTTTGGCTGAATTCTGTGACATCTCACCAAATGAAATACCATGTTAAGCTTCGCTCCCATCCGGACGGGCTGTAAACAGCATGGGAGTGTAGACCCATAAATAAGCCGCAAAGCATAAAGACCATAAAGCAGCTGAGCCAATAATCCATTCATTCATATGATCCGGCATAAATATCGGCCCGAACACGCGGGCAATGGCCGTGACCTGAATGGCAAAAAATGAAAGCGTGGTAAGCGCGCCCACTTTAAGCTCTCGTCCCGTATGCCCCAATGTAACGCGGCAAATCATGCCCAATATCATGGAGCCGATGGAGCCTGCGGTCAGGGCGTGAATAACGGCAGACACGCCCAAAACACCGAACCCTGTTAAGGCAAGCAACCCAAGACCGACGATCAGCCAGCCATACCCGACGTGGAGTATCCAGACCAACGGATCATCAAAGGTTTTAAGCGTGTGATAATGGCGCATTCTAAGCCCGTGTATAAGGCAGGAAACACCGGACGCAATGCCAAGGATCAGAGTATCTTTCGCAAAAACCAGACACAGGGCGACAGCCACCAAAGAGGCAAGCGCAGCCATGTCCATTTTCATTTGCGGTGTCTGATAGGCCTCTATGCCTTTCCTGCGCAAGGCAGCGACAGTAAAGGCCGGTATAATGCGTCCACCGATCAGGGATATCATAATTAAAATCATCATCAGTGCGACATGAAGTGCGGCCATATTAATGGTAAGAAGAAACCAGAGATCGCAGGCAAAAAGAACGCTTAAAAGCGTTAGGAAAATGAAATTGCGTTTATTCCAGCTGCGGATAAGCGGAATAGCAAGCGATAAGGCAAGAGCGGGTATAAATGCGCTTTCTACCGCTATAATCGCCCATGCAGGCAGACCAAAATCAAAATGCATGACAACCCGTCCCAAAACCCACAGCAGGCAAAGCCCGGCCAAATGCATCTGGCGTGCCGGTGCGCCGCCCGTCCAGTTGGCAACAGCGGTTAAAAGAAAACCCGCCACAATAGCCATGGCAAATCCGTAAATCATCTCATGGGCGTGCCATGAAACGGCATCCAGCATAAAATATGGCGGCACGACATATCCCGCATAAAACCCGCCCCAGAGAGCCAGACTTATGACGCCGTGCAATGCCCCCAGAAAAAAGAAAGGCCGGAATCCGCGTCCCAAAAATGGTCGTGCAAATATGGAGTCAAACAGCTTTAGCATGGCGGTTACTTTCTTTTTTAAAATAAGGATCGAAGAGGGAGGCTATAACACGCACAAATGTTTTGCCGCTTTGCGTAACTTGCAGCTGTGAACCGGTTATTTCAATCAAGCCGTCTTGCTCCAGCAATGCAAGAGCTGATCGTGGCACAGGGATACTCTTATAATCTTCAAAATTAACAGTAGAATTACACATCAATTCCTCGATAAGCTTTCTTCTATCCTGATCATCCTGCGTCAACGTCAGTACTCTTGCCAGCGGCACCTCCCCATTATCGACAGTTTTCCTGTATAAAGGCGCATCCGTGGTATTCTGGGTATAAGCCTCTTCAAACTGGCTGATTGACGACAAACCAAATCCCAGTATGGTGCGGGCAGGATCATCCGTATAGCCTTGAAAATTACGGCGCATGTTCCCATTTTTCGAAGCGCGGGCCAGAGGATCATCAGCGCGCGCGAAATGATCGATACCAATCGTTTCATATCCCGCATTTTTTAAGCGGGTTTCGGTGAGCTTAGCCATCTCATAACGCAAAGATGTTTCCGGCATTTCATATTTCTCGAGCAGTTTCTGGTGCTTCTTCATCCATGGAACATGGGCATAGGGGAATACGGCAACGCGCGCGGGCTGAAGCTCCAAGACTTTATCCAGTGTTTCATTGACGGTTTCCAATGTTTGTTCGGGAAGGCCGATAATCAAATCAAAATTAATATTATGAATGCCGTTACAGTGCAGCGCCTCAATTTGCTTTTTGACCACATCAAAGGGCTGAATGCGGTTTATGGCTTTTTGTACGCCCGCGTCAAAATCCTGAATACCAAGGCTTATACGTGATAGGCCAAGCGCGGCATAATCAGAAATTTTAGCATCGTTCAAAAGCCGTGGATCGCACTCCATATCAATCTGTGCGGAGGAGAGATCAAAATAACGCCCCAGAGTGCTCAATATGCGTTTTATATCTTCCGTCTTTGCGTAATTAGGTGAGCCGCCGCCAAAATGAATGCGTGATACGCTCTGGGCAACTTTTAAATTTCTGCCCGCCAATTCTATTTCGTTGATCAATGTATCAATATATGAAGAAATCGGGCTATAGCTATGCACAATTTTGGTGTGACAGCCACAATAGTGACAAAGGCTATGGCAAAAAGGAATATGAACGTAAAGCGAAACAGGCTCATTCGACGTGAGGGAGTTCAGACATTTAAAATAAATTCCGGTATCCTCAACAGATTTAAACTGCACCGCCGTTGGAAAACTTGTATAGCGCGGCACAGGATAATCATATTTGGCAAGCAAGGCCTTGATATCATCTTTATTCATGCGCCCATCATACGAATATACGTGTAGGCGGCCTTGATCTGAATCAAATGATGCTATTGAAGAGGATACCAGCCTTTTTCATTACGCTGTGTTAGGGGAATATTTTTCTGTTCTAACAGACTAACAAATTTATTCTCATGTGATGGACCAATACCATCCCAATGTATTTGCCTACAATTATTGCAAAAGAATAAAGTGTTATCCAAAGCTGAAGGTTTACCATCGTATTGGCCACCTCCAAAATTAGTTTGTCTATCACATAAGTCGCATAATAATTTCATACTGAGAGGATAATCGATTCTTTATATTTTGTAAAACTACTGCACCAGCGGTGATTTTACGCCTTCGAAGCGGAAACCGCTGATTTTCGAACGTCCCGCCAGAAGCTGCACATATTGTTGAAAAGCCTTGTTCCAGCTTTTTTGTTCCAGATCATTTTTGATCCAGTCGGCAACACTTTCATAGGGCAGTTGCGCACCTTCCGCGTATTCATGAACCTTGATAATGTGATAGCCGACTTCACTTGCCACAGGCTCCTCGCTGATATCACCCTCCCGCATCTGAAACAAAGCTGTTTCAAAGGCGGGCATGGTTTGCCCCTTGCTGATCTGTCCCAGCATTCCACCGTCCTTGGCGGAAGAGCATCCCGATTCCGCCCGTGCGATGCCGGCAAACAATTCCGGTGACTTCTTTATCTTTGCCAGCGCGGTATCCGCCTTGAGTTTGGCTGCTTTGCGTGCTTCCTCATCTTCCGGCGGAGCCAGATACAGGATATGAGACACTTCAAAAAGCGGCGAAGTAAAGAATTTGCTTTTGTTATTCTCGTAATACCGCCTGCACGTGTCTTCGTCAGCCTTTGGCGCGGTGATTTCCTGCTCCAGCAAAGCTTCAATAATGTCGTCGGGCTTCTTAACCGCTTCATTGCGCTTGCACAGCCCGAGCTCTGCCGCGCGCTGGATCAGGATTTCCCGTATCACAAGAGCCTTCATGGCCTCATATTTGGCGCTAAAAAGACTTTCTGCCGGGTGATACTGTACTTCCGCATTAATCTCGTCGGGTGAGATTTTAATGCCGTTGACTTCTATGCCGGGGGCGAGTGTTTGCATTTACGTGGCTCTCTTGCGAACGATTTGATAGGGACGGAAAACGTAACCAACCGGAGCGCTCAAGGCGTGAACCAGCCTTGTGAACGGGAAAATGACCAGTAGGAATAACCCAAGCGTGATATGCGCCTTGAAGACCAGGGCAACATCAGCAATATATTCATACGCGCCGCCACGGAATGTCACAATATGCTGTGCCCATTCCATGAACTTCACCATTTCATGGCCATCCAGATGGTGCATGGAAACCGGAATAGTCAACATACCCAATGTTAATTGAGCAAGCAGCAAGACCAGAACCATAATATCCGCAAACGAACTGTTAATCCGGATACGCGGATCAAACAAGCGGCGATGAAGGAGTAACAAAAGGCCGATAAAACAGAAAACACCGGCAATCCCCCCTGCGGTAATAGCAAGAATCTGTTTTGCCCCATGGGAAATACCCAGCGCATCAAACACAGAAATCGGTGTCAGTAATCCGACCGCGTGCCCGGCTAAAATAACTAATATGCCGAGGTGAAAGAGGATACTGCCGATAATCAGCTGCTTGCGGCGCAACAGTTGTGAGGATTTACTGCGCCAGGAATAAGGATCACGGTCAAATCGCAGAATACTGCCCAGTAAGAAAACGATGATCGCAATATACGGAAAAATTTGAAACAGGAAGTAATCTATCATTTTTTAACCCTTTCCTCTTCCTTATAACCATTGATACGCGCCAGCATATCTTCGGCTTTCGGACAGCCGCTATTCTGGCCGGTTGTTTGTTCTGTATTCTCAAACGCGAATTGCTCTTCCCATTCCGCGTCAAGTTTTTCAAGGTCGTATGCTGCCCCCGAAGCTTTCTGAAGCGCAATCTCTACCGCCTTCGGATCAGGCTTACGCGCTGCTGTTTCTACCAGTGTTTCAAACACGGCGGCATACTGTGATTCTCGGTTTTTCAGGCGTTCTCCCATGGCGGAAAGAATATTAACCACACTGCCTAAATTTTCTTTGGTATCTTCCGGCGGCAGGGTTGATACATATTCCAGAAATAGCGGCAAATAGTCAGGGGTTTCATCGGTATTAATCAATAAACCGGCTTCTTCATAGACTTTGGTCAAATCAACCAAAGCCTGCCCACGTTCGCGTGAGTCACCGTGAATATGCTCAAATAAATGCAGCGACAAGGATGGCGTACGGTCAAATAAAGCAACGTAAGCTTCCTGTAAATCAAGAAGATCGGTGGCACGCATCTCTTCGAGAAACAATTCAAGAGAACGGAGTGCTTTTTCAGAAACCCACTTTTCATTTTTTAGGAAATTATAGCACTCATCCAGAACCTCTTTATGAGACTCGGAAGGATAGGTGAGTAGAAATCCCAGTATTTTAAGCGTTCTCATGAGCCTTTTCCTTGTTGTCCCCCGCAAGAGCCGCAACATCCGCCATTAGCATGCGGGTCAGGCTTTTGTGTGTCCTGTTGTTTCTTATTGTCAGGGACACTTTCTTTTTTTGTGTCTTGTTTTTTGTTTTCAGAATTCGATTTTTTAAAGATATTCATGATCTTTCGTCCTTTCTTAATTGATCAACCACAACCGCCGCCGCAAGAACCGCCGCCACATCCGGTATGCTTTTTCCCAATGTCTTCATACTTGTCACGTTCGAAAATCGTATTCACACGATTGCTTTTTGTGCTGCCGGACTGGCCACGTGACTGTTTAGGATTTTCAAACAAATCAATCGCGCTGTGGCTGTGGTCAGAACAGCCATTGCCGAAGCTGAAGCCGCATCCGCCGCTCTCGCCAAAGGCATCCAACGTTTCTTCACGGTGACTTGTCGGGATGACGTAACGATCTTCATAATTGGCAATCGCCATGATTTTATACATGTCTTCGACCAATTCCGGCGTCAGACCGACTTCTTCCAAAATGCCGGAGTTATCCTTGCCTTCAATCATCTTGCCGCGCATATAATGGCGCATCGCCATCATACGTTTAAGACCAAGACGCACAGGCTCTACTTTGCCGGCCGTCAGCATATTGGCCAGATATTTAACCGGAATGCGCATATCATCCAGATCCGGCATAATACCGTCTTTGGTTGCGATTTTTCCCTGCGCCGCCGCAGATTGAACCGGAGACAGCGGCGGAATATACCAGACCATCGGCAAGGTGCGATATTCCGGGTGAAGCGGGAACGCCACTTTCCAGTCCATTACCATTTTATAAATAGGAGAGTTTTGTGCACCCTCAATCCAGTTCTCAGGAATACCTTGTTTACGCGCTTCCGCGATGATTTCCGGATCGTGTGGGTTCAGAAAAATGCCAAGCTGCGCCTCATATAAATCTTCTTCATTGGGAACGCTCGCCGCCTCTTCAATACGGTCAGCGTCATAAAGAATGACCCCAAGGTAACGAATACGCCCGACACAGGTTTCAGAACAGACAGTTGGCTCGCCATTTTCAAGACGTGGATAACAAAGCGTGCATTTCTCGGCCTTGCCAGTTTTCCAGTTGTAATAAATTTTCTTGTAAGGACAGCCCGACACGCACATGCGCCAGCCACGGCATTTGTCCTGATCAATGAGGACAACGCCATCTTCTTCACGTTTATAGATGGAGCCGGACGGACAAGAAGCAACGCACGTTGGATTAATACAATGCTCACACAAGCGAGGCAGATACATCATGAATGTATTTTCAAACTCTCCATACATTTCTTCTTCAATGTCTTTGAAATTGTAATCCTTGCGGCGATGTTCGAATTCCGTCCCTAAAATTTCTTCCCAGTTCGGCCCCCATTCGATTTTTTCCATGCGTTGCCCTGTGATCAGTGAACGAGGCCGCGCTGTTGGCATGGTTTTCATCTCTGGTGCTTTTTGCAGATGATCGTAATCAAACGTGAACGGTTCGTAATAATCATCGATTTCCGGCATGCTCGGGTTGCCGAAAATATTGGCCAGAATGCGCCAACGGCTTCCTTGCTTGGGATGGATTTTCCCGTTTTTATGGAGTTCCCAGCCACCTTTCCATTTTTCCTGATTTTCCCAATCTTTGGGATATCCAACGCCCGGCTTGGTTTCAACATTGTTAAACCAGGCATATTCAACCCCTTCGCGGGATGTCCAGACATTCTTGCAAGTGACGGAGCAGGTATGACAGCCGATACATTTATCGAGATTGAGCACCATACCAATTTGTGCGCGTATTTTCATTATTCTGCTGCCTCCACTTGAGCCGGTTCATCCATCCAGTCCACCTTGTCCATTTTACGGACAATAACGAACTCATCGCGGTTGGAGCCAACGGTTCCGTAATAGTTAAATCCGTAAGAAAGCTGGGCATAAGCGCCGATCATATGTGTTGGTTTGATCGTTGCCCGTGTGACGGAATTGTGAATGCCGCCGCGCGCATTGGTAATTTTACTGCCCGGTGTATGCACCAGTTTTTCCTGCGCGTGATACATCAGCATCATGCCTTCATTGACACGCTGGGATACAACCGCCCGCGCGACGATTGCGCCGTTCGTATTGAAAACTTCCAACCAGTCATTGTCTTTAATGCCTATTTTATTGGCATCGACTTCACTGACCCAGACAATCGGCCCGCCGCGTGACAATGTCAGCATGTGCAGATTATCCGTATAGGTGGAGTGAATCCCCCATTTCTGGTGCGGCGTAATAAAATTAAGCAGGATCGTCGGTGATTCCTCCCCGTGCTTGTCCAGCATGTTCTGGACAGTGCGCGTATTGATTGGCGGGCGATAGGAAACCAGCGCTTCGCCAAAATCAACCATCCAAGGGTGATCCTGATAAAGCTGCTGGCGGCCTGTCAGCGTACGCCAAGGAATAAATTCGTGCACGTTTGTGTAGTTTGCCGTGTAGGAAACATGCTCTGATTCAAGGCCGCTCCATGTGGGGGAGCTGATAATTTTGCGCGGCTGCGCCTGAATATCGCGAAAGCGGATTTTCTCCTCTTGCTTGGGCAAGGCCAGATGCGTGTGATCGCGTCCCGTAATCTTGCTCAAGGCACTCCAGGCTTTAACCGCCACTTCACCGTTGGTTTCTGGCGCCAGCGATAAAACCATCTCACACGCATCGATATCCGTATCGATTTTGGCGCGTCCATCCCGCTCACCGTTAAGCTTTTTCAGGAAGTCCACTTCATGATCAGTGTTCCAGCCAATCCCTTTGCCGCCATTGCCCAGTTTTTCCAATAGCGGGCCAAGCGATGTGAAGCGATCAAATGTAGCTGGATAATCGCGCTCGACCACTTTCATGCTGGGCGCAGTTTTACCCGGGATCAAATCACACTCACCTTTGCGCCATTCTTTCACATCAGGCTGGGCAAGTTCGCCCGGCGTATCGTGCTGGATCGGGTTAAGAACAATTTCCTTCTCAACGCCCAGATGCCCTTCGCAAAGTTCAGAGAATTTCTTGGCAAAACCTTTATAAATTTCCCAGTCTGATTTGCTTTGCCAGACCGGATCAATTGCCTTGGATAGCGGGTGAATGAACGGATGCATATCAGACGTATTAAGATCATTTTTCTCATACCAACTCGCTGTTGGCAGAACAATATCCGAATAGACACACGTCGTGGACATACGGAAATCAAGCGTGACCACCAGATCCAGCTTACCTTCCGGCGCTTCGTCATGCCAGACAACTTCGCTGCATTTTCCGGGACCTTCATCACCCAGATCCTTGCCTTGAACGCCGTGTTGTGTGCCAAGGAAATGTTTGAGGAAATATTCATGACCCTTACCGGAAGAGCCCAGAATATTGGAGCGCCAGACAAACATGTTGCGTGGCCAGTTTTTCGGATTATCCGGATCTTCGCAGGACATGCGCAGATCACCGGATTTTAAACGATCCACGACGTAGTCAACAGGATCAACCTTTTTGTTCTCAGCCTGTTTTACCAGATCAATCGGATTTTCTTCAAGCTGCGGGGCGGACGGTAGCCAGCCCATCCGCTCGGCGCGGATATTGCAATCAATCAGCGAACCTTTCCATTTTTCTTTATCCGCAAGAGGGGAAAGAACTTCGTCAACGTCCAGCGTTTCATAACGCCATTGATCCGTATGAGCATAGAAGAACGATGTTGAGTTTTGCTGGCGCGGCGGACGTACCCAATCAAGGGCAAAAGCAAGCGGTGTCCAGCCTGTCTGTGGACGCAGTTTTTCTTGCCCGACATAATGCGACCATCCGCCGCCGGATTGACCGATACAACCACAGAAAGCCAGCATATTGATAGCCGCGCGGTAATTCATATCCATGTGATACCAGTGGTTCATCGCCGCCCCGATGATGATCATCGACTTACCCTTGGTGATATGGGCGTTGTTGGCAAATTCTCTTGCAACCTGAATGACTTTTTCTACCGGAACGCCGGTGATGCTTTCCT
Organism: Alphaproteobacteria bacterium; assembly: GCA_049653045.1. Classification (GTDB taxonomy): domain Bacteria; phylum Pseudomonadota; class Alphaproteobacteria; order Micavibrionales; family Micavibrionaceae; genus UBA7657. The sequence goes on along the minus strand of JBASFN010000140.1, from coordinate 12,968 downwards.
GCCATTTGGGAGTGTAGGGGATATTATCTTCATAGCCGGAAGCCACATTATCACCGCCAAGGCCTTCACGGGCGATACCGTAATTGGCGCAGAGCAGATCAAACACGCAGGCCACGGCCACTTTCTCGCCGTTCAGATCCAGATATTTGACCGGAATGTTGCGATCCAGTACATCCTCACCGGCGGAAGGTTCAAAATATCCGGTTTCATGGGTCTGGCCACCGAAATACGGGAAGCCGACCTTGAGCACATCATCATGATCGCCAAGCAAAGTTTTGCGTGGGCGAATATTCTCTCCCGTTTTGGAATCGGTCGGAACAATGTTCCATTTTCCCTCTTCTCCCCAGCGGAAGCCAATAGAACCGGTCGGCACGGTAATATTACCGGTTTCTTCATCGAAACAGACGGTCTTCCATTCGGGATTATTATCTTCATCGAGATTGCCCTTGAAATCGGATGCCCGCACCATGCGCCCGGGAACGAAGCGGTCGCCCTGTTTTTCAAGTTTCACCAGAAACGGCATATCCGTATAGGCACGGCAATAATCATCAAAATATTCGGAAGGGTTATCGATATGAAACTCTTTCAGGATCACATGACCCATCGCCATGCCAAGGGCGGCGTCTGTTCCCTGACGCGGATTAAGCCAGATATCGCCGAATTTCGAGGCCTCTGAATAATCCGGTGTGATTGTAACAATTTGCGTGCCCTTGTAACGCGCCTCAGTCATGAAGTGGGCGTCGGGTGTACGGGTTTGCGGGACATTTGATCCCCACATGATAATAAAGCCGGAATTATACCAATCCGCACTTTCCGGTACGTCGGTTTGCTCCCCCCATGTCTGCGGACTTGCAGGAGGCAGGTCGCAATACCAGTCATAAAAGCTCATGCATACGCCGCCAATCAGGGACAAGTATCGTGCGCCGGCAGCGTAGGAAATCATCGACATGGCAGGGATAGGCGAGAACCCGATAACGCGATCAGGGCCATGTTCTTTGATTGTATAAATATTGGCCGCAGCGACAATTTCGTTCGCTTCATCCCATCCGGCACGGACAAAGCCGCCCTGGCCGCGCACCTTTTGATAGGACTGGCGTAAAACTGGATCGGCCTGAATGGTTTTCCATGCCTCAACCGGATCCCCACCAACTTGCTTCTTTGTACGGCGCCATAGCTCTAACAGCCTTTTACGCACCATCGGATATTTCAAACGGTTGGCGGAATAAATGTACCAGCTATAGCTCGCACCTCTGGAACAGCCGCGCGGCTCATGATTGGGAAGATCTGGCCGTGTACGCGGATAATCCGTCTGCTGGGTTTCCCATGTGATAAGGCCGTTCTTCACATAGATTTTCCAGGAGCAGGAACCGGTGCAATTCACACCGTGAGTAGAGCGGACAATCTTGTCATGTGCCCAGCGATCCCGATAGGCCTTTTCCCAGGCTCTGTTTTCTTCGGTCGTTACGCCATGGCCGTTGGAGAACTTCTCTCGGTTCTGGGCGAAATAACTGATGCGGTCGATAAAATAGCTCATCGCTACGGCTCCTTAAGATTCTTTATCTTTCTTTTTAGTTTTAACGGTTTTGCAACAGCGTCCCTTGATTCAGATCAAGAGGCGCATTTATTCAGCATTTTATTTCCGCATTCTTTCTGATGTAGAAATACCAGGTTAAATACAGGCACAATGCATAGAACCCCGCAAAAACAAGCAAGGCCGCATCCGGCGCACCCGTCAGAGAAATCGACGTGCCGTAGCTTTTGGGGATAAAGAACGCCCCAAAAGCACCGATAGCGGAGCTAAACCCAATAACGGCTGCAGATTCTCTTTCTGCGGTCTTGCGAATGTCTTCCTCCGGCTGGCCTTTCAGGGCTTTTTTTCTGTCCTGCCAGAAAATGGAGGGGATCATCTGGAAAGTAGAGGCATTCCCTACGCCCGTCGTAACGAACAGGGCGAGGAACATGCCGAAAAATCCGTAGAATGCCATGGGATGATCCTTGATGGTCAGGAAGTAATACACACCAAGCGCCCCAACAATCATGGCTACAAACACCCAAAGCGTAACACGTCCGCCGCCGAATTTATCTGAAATCCATCCACTCCCCGCACGGGACAGTGCACCAAGAAGCGGGCCTATAAAGGCAAGCTGGAGAGAGTTCACCTCCGGAAATTGTGACTTCGCCAGCAACGGAAACCCCGCGGAAAACCCAATAAAAGAGCCGAATGTTCCGATATAAAGAACACACATAATCCAGTTATGTTTCCGCTGGAAGATCGCCATCTGGCTGGACAAAGAGGCTTTGGCATCTGCAATATCATTCATATAAAACCATGACAGGATTGCCGAAACGGCGATAAACGGGATCCATATATAGGCGGCATTTTGAATCCAAAGACTTGTTCCATCCGCCAGTTGCGGAGCGCCGCCAACAGCGCCAAAAAGACCAACCGTAATCACCAACGGCACAAGGAACTGAACAGCGCTGACACCCAGATTGCCGAGCCCGGCGTTCAAAGCCAGAGCATTGCCTTTTTCTTTTTTAGGGAAAAAATACGCAATATTGGCCATGCTGGAGGCGAAGTTTCCACCGCCGAAACCACAGAGCAAAGCCAAAATCAGAAACACCGAATAAGGCGTTGAGGGATCCTGCACCGCCATCCCGATACCAAAGGCCGGTATCAGAAGCGATCCGGTACTGAGCGCCGTCCAACGACGCCCACCAAAAACAGGAACCATGAAGGCATAGAAGATGCGCAAGGTTGCGCCGGACAGTCCGGGCAAAGCCGTAAGCCAGAAAAGCTGCTCCGTCGTAAAATCAAAACCCACTCTGGGGAGATTTACCACAACAACGCTCCATACCATCCATAAGGCAAAAGCGAGGAAAAGTGCCGGAACGGAAAGCCAGAGATTACGGCGGGCAATCTTTTGCCCTTCTGAGCGCCAGAAACTGTCCTCTTCGGGCTTCCAGACTTTCAAAACATGTTTCTTCTCCATCTCGGTGAAAAAGGCAGGTTTTGTCAGTTCTGGGTAGCGTTCCCGCTCCATCAAGCGGATAGAAACGTGCATCCATAAAAACGCAATCGTAACCAGTACGAAAAGCAACATGAAGCAACTTGTCCAGACGTTGAGATAGTCATTCATCAGACCAAAGCTAAGAGGGAGAAAAAAACCGCCAAGGCCGCCAATCAGGCCAACAATACCCGCAACCGATCCAACATCATTCGGGTAATAGACAGGAATATGCTTATAGATTGCAGCCTTGCCCAAGGACATAAAGAAACCAAGCACAAACACAATCACTGTGAACGGGATAAAGCCCCAGCCAAAACTGAATTCTATATTTCCATCAATTCCATGAACGACATAATCGGTTTGCGGATAGGCCAACAGAAAACAGCAAATAGCACTCACAAGAAACGTCCAATACATGACCGAGCGCGCGCCATATTTATCAGACAAGTACCCGCCTACGGCGCGGAACAATGAGGCCGCTATAGAAAAAGAAGCAGCCAGCATCCCTGCCGATTTAATATCCAGATCATAAACGCCAACATAATAGCGCGGCAGCCATAGTGCCAATGCAACGAAGCCGCCAAACACAAAAAAGTAGTAAAGAGAGAAACGCCAGACTTGCAGTTTCTTGAGAGGTTTAAGGGACTCCCACATCGATTTCGGGGCGGTCTTTGCAGCCCTTTGTTGCTGGATTTGAGGCTCGTCCTTGGTAAAGAACCAGAATAGCAGCGCGATGATAACTAATGATATTGCCCATACTTGCGCAACCATATGCCAGCCATAGGAAACCATGACAAAGGGCGCTATAAATTTGGTGACCGCCGCACCAATATTGCCCATTCCGTAGACACCAAGCGCAGTCCCCTGATGTTCTTTACCGTACCATTTTGAGAGATAGGCAATGCCGACCACGAAACTTCCCCCGGCGACGCCCACACCCAATGCCGTCAGCAGCAACATTTCGTACGTATCCGCATAGGTCAAGCACCATGTGAAAAAAGCGGATGACAGCATAACCGCCATAAAAATCGGGCGCCCCCCATACTGATCGGCCCAGATACCAAAAAAGAGTCTTACCAAAGAGCCAGTCAGGATCGGCGTCCCGATCAACAGACTGAATTGTGTGTCTGTCAGCCCCATATCCTGTTGTATCTGGACACCGATAATTGAAAATATCGTCCACACAGCAAAGCACAGGGTGAATGCCACTGTGCTCAAACTAAGGGCTCTGGTTTGATCTGTCTTTGTAATCATAGGGCTAGCTCCGCCAACATATTCAGATAATTTACACTTTCAACGAAAGAGAGTTTATTTTCTCATCCATTTTCTTTAGTATTGCATGTGCGAATTTGACCGGACTTGATTCAGATCAAGATGCTGTCAACAAAGAACAATGATTGGTAATAAAGATGCAGTTGCCTGCAAATTTTAATGAACAAAAAAAGCCGCAGCTGTTTGAGGGATTATCCGAAAACAGTCTTCAAACGTTACTTCAACGTTCTGTCATGCACGATTATGACAGTGGCAAAGTTCTTGTGCAGCAGGGCGATAGTCCGGAATGTATTTTTCTTGTGCTGGACGGATCGTTAAAAACAACCCGCATAAACGAAGATGGCGGCGAAGCCATAATACGCATGCTTGAAGCTGGCGACACATGCATGGAGGCCGTTCTTTTTATGGGGATTCCTTCGCCGATCAACGTGCAAACCATGAGTGCCGCCAAAATTCTTAAAATCCCGGACTCCGTTGTCAAAAAACATGTTCTTGAGGATCCTGCTTTTGCCGTCAATCTTTTGCGTATTGTCTCGCGCCACTATAAAAATGCCATGCATCAGATTGAGGCCATGAACATTAAATCACCACTACAGCGCGTGGGGTATTATTTCCTGCTCAAACATATTGAGCAAGGACATGAAAATCTGGATTTTAAACTCCCCTTTAAAAAACAGGTCGTAGCGAATTATTTAGGCATGACACCGGAAACCTTCTCCAGAACGCTCAAGCAAATGAAAGATATAGGGATCAAAGTGGAAGAAGACACAATCAGGATGCGGGATTCATTTGCGCTCTGTCATTTCTGCGATTCTGATACCGCTTCTTTATGTTCAAGGCATGATCAGGTGGAATGTAAAAAGTGCCCCCTGCACTAAAACTTCTTCATATTCAAGTGCGGGGCAGCAACGGATAAAACTCCACCACTTCACCGGGCTTGATGATTTCCAAAGCTTCAGGAACATGCAACCAGCAGTTCATGTTCAAAAACGGATTGACCATAAAGGAAGCCTGACCGTCCAGAATATCTACACTGCGGGTTCCATCCTCCCAGCTTTCGCTTTTTCCCTTTAAGATCATATGCAGCCCTGATTTTTTAACAAACTTTGTCATGGCGCGCGCATGAAGCGGCTTTTCTGGTTCCTGTCCCATCATCGCGCGTAAAGCCAAAACAACAAAAAAGCGTAATCCCACTGCGCTCGCAACCGGATTTCCAGGCAGCCCGAAATAAAATGCTCCGTTGGGCAAAATTGCAAATAAATTAGGTTTTCCCGGTTTGAGCTTTACCTTGTGAAAGATGATGTCAGCCCCTATCTTTTCCAGCCCCTCTTTTACAAAATCAAATTCACCAGCGGAAACTGCGCCGCTTGAAATAATAATATCGCATTTTTCGCTCATCAGATTTTCCAGCTTTTTACAAAAAACGTCCAGATCATCCCGCACCGTCTCGCAAGGCAATACATCACACCCCAATTCCTCCAGCATGGCCAGCGCATAGGGGCGGTTTGAATTATAAATTTGCCCGGATTCCAGCGGAACCGATAAGTCATCAACAATCTCCCGCCCGGTCGCCATGAAAGCTACTTTTGGTTTTTTAAAGACACGTAGCTGGGAAATACCCAATGTCGCTAAGGGCAATATATGCGCAACCCCCAACGTATCACCGGTTTTCAAGATTTCATCGCCTTTCTGGAAATCCTCCCCGGCCCGGCGAATATTCGCCATAAGCTTTGGAACAGATTTAAACGCGATTTTTTGATCCTGCACATCGACATTTTCAATAGGCACCACAGCATCCGCGCCTTTCGGAACAGGCGCGCCCGTCATAATATGAATACATTTTTCAGCCCTCAGCGCCTCTTCAGGCACAGGATCGCCCGCCGCGATAACGCCGGATTTTTCAAGAACAACCGGAGCTTCCTCACTCGCGCCCTCCAGATCGCACATGCGAACGGCAAAGCCATCCATCGCAGAATTATCAAAAGGCTGGATACTTAGCGGCGCCAGCACATCTTCTGCACAGACACGCCCCACAGCCTCATGCAGCGCAATTACCTCTGTATCCAGACGATATGTGCTTGCCCGTTCCCGAATAATTCTCTGTGCAGTTTCAAAAGAAATCATGAGCGTAATCTTATCAGTCCGTAGCCTGATCGCAAGCCGCACGCTCTTTTTTATTCAGCGTAAACGGTCTGTTATGCGAAGTTAAAATGCGCTTCTGCGATACTTGCTTGTTCTGGTTATCGGGGAAAAGCTTCTGTTCTATTTTCGGCGGGTTTTTTATAGGTGCGGTTTTTTTCATAGTACATTTCATAAATTCGGATATATCAAACATAAACTATAATCTAGATATCGAGGCTATAACTTGATCTGGATCAATGGTTAAGGTCAAAAACAATAATACAAAGTAAGAATGATAGGGAACTCGGACTTACATGATATTGAAAGTATTTATCACAGCTTGAGAAAAAACTCAGAGCATATGTTGGGGTATCCATCCACGAAATTTCTGGATTTTACCTCTTTGCATAAATTTCTAGAAATACCTATGAATAATATCGGAGATCCATTTTCTCTATCGGGAAGCTATAAAGTCAATACTCACGAGATAGAGCGTAATGTTATTGAGTGGTTTTCAGAAACACTGAATGCGAGAAACTTTGATGTGTGGGGTTATGTTACCAATGGCGGAACAGAAGGTAATATGTATGGGATCTATCTGGCAAGAGAATTATTTCCTGACGGCATAGTTTATTATTCAGAAGATACTCACTATAGCGTTTCAAAGATTCTGCAATTAACGCGCACACGGAGCATTATGATAAAAAGCCTGACTAATGGTGAGATGGATTATAATGATTTGGCGGCATCTGTTGCTATTCATCGCGATGTACCGCCAATCATTTTTGCAAATATTGGTACTACTATGAAGGGCGCTGTTGACGATCTTAGGAAGATTAGAAAAATTATGAATGAATACGCAATATCCCGTTTTTACATCCATGCTGATGCCGCACTTTCAGGAATGATACTTCCATTTGTCTCAGATCCTCAGCCTTTTGATTTTATCTCAGGTATCGACTCAATTTCAATCAGCGGCCATAAATTTCCAGGATGCCCCATACCTTGCGGTGTCGTGCTGGCAAAACGTGATTTAGTAAACAGGGTAGCGAGAAGCGTAGAATACATTGGAACGAACGATACGACAATATCGGGCTCCCGCAACGGTCTTACACCTCTTTTTTTATGGTACATTATCGCTAAACTCGGCAAAAAAGGGTTTATAGAAATTGTAAATCAATGCTTTTCGGTTGCTGATCATGCGATCACTAAATTGCAAGAAAAGGGGCTGGAAGCCTGGCGTCATAAAAACTCTATCACTGTCGTATTTCCACGTATAAATGAAAGAGTCCTTTGTAAGTGGCAAATAGCATCACAAGGTAACAATGCTCACATAATAACGATGCCCAATGTAAGCAAGGCATATATTGATGAATTTATAGAGGATCTTCTTGGATGAAACAGATTACAATTCTCTCTGAAAATAAGACAGATCTTATCGCTGACATTACTCAGTTTTTGGCAGAAAAAAGAATTAATATCGAAAGCGTGACTGGAAGAAATTTTGGAAAAAATTCTGTCGTAACGATAACAGTTCAAGATTATCAGAGTGCACTCAATAAACTACAGGAATGTGAAAGATTTCAGGTTATCTGTGAAGATGCCATTATTGTTAAAGTTACAGATGAACTTGGTGCACTGGCCAAGTTAACGCGCCGATTTTCAGATGCTGGCGTACAAATAAACAGCATCCGCTTTGTCGAGCGCCATGAAGGGTATGCGCTTGTCGCCATTTCCACTGAGCGGACCGATCAAGCGCTGAATTTGGTAAATGATATACTTGTCTATTAAATTAGTCTTTGCTCTTCATATTTGATCTGGATCAATCCCCAAAGCATAACCAGCGCTTATTGTCTGATTATGATGACAGCGCAGGCCGATTACAGATCAGAAACTGAAAAGCAGGAGTACAGGTATTTACCAAGGCTACTGCGCCTTATACTTGCGCCTGTGCCACTTTTTGCCATCCAACCTGTTTTACACAAAATCGTTCATCACATAGCACAGAAACGACCGGAGTTATTTGACCGTATCGGGCCACATAAAGACAAGCTTTTCTTGATTGATCCGGTAAATTTGCCCTTTGCCTTTGCATTAAGAGCTAATCCGGACAATCTTTCCTTTCGTGCATACCGGCGGCGCAATCTGCCTCAGGTCGAAGCCCGCATTGCAGGAACGTTCTTAACATTGCTGGATATGGTGGATGGACAGCTGGACGGGGATGCTCTGTTTTTCACACGCGAGCTTGTGGTGGAAGGTGATACCGAAGCCGTTGTCTGCCTGCGCAATGCGATTGACGACATAGAGGGGAGTATCGCCGAGGACACTGCGAATTTATTCGGATTTGCCGGACGAAATGCTTTGAAGATTTTAAGAAAGGCGAGGAATCATGGTCGAAAACACTGAGCCTGTGGGGGAACTTGTCTGTCCCGCAGGAACGCCAGCATCCCTGCGCACTGCCGTGGATGCTGGCGCGGATGCTGTCTATTGCGGGTTTCAGAATGCAACCAACGCCCGCAATTTCCCGGGACTGAACTTTACACTTCCAGAGATGGAAAAAGCTGTCGTCTATGCCCATGAACGCGGGACAAAAGTGTTGCTGGCGGCCAATACATTTCCGCCTGCCGGCAAGATACAACTCTGGAAGGACGCTGTTGATTCAGCTGTTCGCATGGGAATTGATGCCATTATCGTGGCTGATATCGGCGTTGCCGGTTACATCAAGAAAAATCATCCTGATCAGCGCATCCACTTATCCGTTCAGGCCGGTGCGCCTTCTGTTGAAGCCATTAAATATTATTGCGAGGAATTTGGCGTCCGGCGTGTTGTCTTGCCGCGTATATTGACGATCCCTGAAATTAAATCACTGAAAAAAGAGATCCCTTGCGAAATTGAATGTTTTATTTTTGGCAATCACGGCCTTGTGGCGGAAGGACGGTGCAGCCTGACAAATTATGTTACCGGATTATCTACCAATATGGACGGGGTGTGTTCTCCCGCCGGCGATGTGAAATATGAGGAAGATGCACAGCGCAATCTGACGACCAAACTCGGCGCCTTTACCATTGATTGCTTTTCCTGCACGCAAAACCCGGGATATCCAACCATTTGCAAAGGGCGCTACCGCGCACCGCACAGGCCGGATGGTTATTATGCCTTTGAAGAACCAATCAGCCTTAATCTGGCGCGCTTGCTGCCGGAACTTATCAAGGCGGGCGTTCATGCGTTCAAGATTGAGGGGCGTCAACGATCCCGTGCCTATGTGCGTGAGGTCGTATCATCATGGCGTAAGGCCATAGATGATGTCATGACGGGACAGGACGTAGAGCTAGCGCATTTATTGTCTCTGACCGAAGGGCACAAACAAACGCAGGGCGCTTATGAAACAAAGAGATGGAGATAAGCCAATGACCGCGCAATTGACAATAGGACCAATTTTATTCCACTGGCCTGCTGAAAAAAAACGTGACTTTTATTTCCGCATCGCCGATGAAGCACCGGTTGAAACGGTCTATCTGGGCGAGGTTATCTGCTCCAAGCGTACACCGTTTTTTGAACAGCATTATAGCGAGGTTGCCGAGCGGCTTAAAGAAGGCGGGAAAAAAGTCGTGTTTTGCTCTCTGGCTGAAATCATGATCCCTCGTGAGCGCAAAATGACAGAAGGATTATGCGAACTTGAAGATTTTGAGGTTGAAGCCAATGATGCCGCCGCACTCTATCATTTGCGCGGGAAGCCACACCGGATTGGCCAGTATTTTAATGTCTATAACGAAGACGTGATGCAGCATTTGGCATCAAATGGCGCAACCCACTTTACTCTGCCTGCGGAATTACCGGCGGAGTCTATATCCGCTCTGGGACAAAAAGCCGATGATATCGGGGTCGGTCTTGAGGTGCAGGTTTTCGGACGCGTTGGCCTTGCGCTTTCGGCACGGTGTTATCATGCGCGTGCTCATGGCCGGGTTAAAGATAATTGCCAGTTTGTCTGTGAAGAAGATCCGGACGGCATGATATTAAAAACGCTGGAAGAAAAAGATTTTTTATGCGTCAACGGTGTACAGACATTATCTTACACTTACCTGAACCTTGTTCATGAATTGCATGAAATGGCAGATATGGGCGTAAAGTCCTTCCGCCTTTCCCCGCACACGCATGATATGAAGCATGTTGCTTGCCTGTTTAGAAACGTGCTTGATAAAAAGATCGATGCCGGTGAAGCTGAAGCACAATTAAAAGAATTAATACCAAACGTGCCGTTTTCAAACGGATTTTATCATAAAACCCTTGGCTATTCCTGGAAGGCGGCGTGATTATACCGTCCGGAAAACAATAAAAAATCATCATTCTCTTCTCCAGTTTCAATGTAATGCGCAATACATCGCGCCATGATCGGGGAAAGCAAATACCCATGCCGAAACAGCCCGTTGCTGCGGATATATCTTTTTTCTCCATCAATGATGATGCGCGGCAAATTATCCTGATAGGCGGCTCTGATACCCGACGACATATCCAGTACCTTCGATTCACCAAAACTGGGATGCAGGCTGTAACACGCGCTCATCAGTTCCATGGCTGAACGCAACATCACCAAACCATCGTCTTCATCTGCATTTTCTATCGCTGTCGCGCCGACGGCAAAGACGTGATCCGGCCTTGGGACGATATAAAGCGGATAACGCGGATGCATTAACCGTACGGGCCGTTTCAGAGAAAATTCCAAATTCCGAATTAAAAGAATTTCGCCCTTAATGCCGCGCAAATCCTGATCGAATTGCGGCGCATAACCACGGCAATCAATCACCCAATCATAATCCAGCGCCAAATCTTCCGGCTCGACTTCCTGCTGTATCATTTGTCCGTTTAAAGATACGAATTTTTTGAAAAGAGCTTCTAACGCCAGCAACGGCACAAGATGTGCTTCTTCCGGAATATAAATTCCTTTGATGAAACGATTCTGCAAATCAGGTTCCAGCGCCCGGATTTCTTTTTCATTAACCCATTGCCACGACCCACTCACAGAGTTTAGATGTTGTACAAACCTATCCAGATAAACTTCGTCTGCCGGATGCGCCACAAACAGGCTGCCTTCTTTGCTAAACACAAAATCTGCCCCGTCATCCAACATAGTTTTCCACATTGCAATGCCTTTCACACCCGCATTCACAAAATTCAGTGGTAACGTGTCGATTTCGCTAAAAGGCGCCATCATACCGCCCGCAATTGTGCTGGGATTGACAGGCGGAAAATCCTGTTTTTCGAAAACCGTAACCTGATAGCCTTTTTCCGCATTCGTACACGCCGCCAGCAACCCTGATATCCCTGCGCCTATAACGGCGATTTTTTTACTCATTATTTTTATTCCTTATCGTTTATGCTTTTGTGATACAGCCATATAAAATATGCCATGTGACATGCTTATAATTCTGGGAATCAAAGGCATTACAAGCCGACCTGATTTCTGACAAAGTAAGAGGCATATAGTTTTTTCTGCCGCAGGATGCCCCCATATTTTTTAAACTGGAAAGAAAATTCCCGCTATCTCGATAGCCCTTTTTGATCTTTTCTTCTCTGTAGATCCCCTCAGGATAACTAAAATCGAGCATGCCGGAAGGAAGCCCCAATTGATCAAGGGTACTCCGCCATTCTTTAAAGCAATCTGGCCCGGGCAGCGAAAAATGAAATGCGCCGCCTGGCTTTAGCATGCTTTTCAGATTGTCTAACCCTTCCTCCAGATCTTCAAACCACTGACAAACCATACTGGCGGTAATCAGATCATATGTTTCTCCGGTTTGTTCTTTTTCTGCGTCCAGAATGAAAAAGCGTGTCGACATCCCCGAAAATCTACTTTTTGTCTGCTCAAGCATACGGGGACTCACATCCGTAATATGAAGCTGATGCCCAGCATATTTCCTGGCTAAATGTGCGGTCAAAAAACCTGTGCCGCACCCTATTTCCAAAATGGCGGCATTTTCAAGACAAGGAAGATCGCGGCCCAGACTATCGGCTATATGGGCTTGCACATCACCATACTGATCATACAGATGTGCCTGCGTATCAAAATTGCACGTTACTTTATCTTTCCAGCTTAAGGCCACCAACAAACTCCTTTATTGTATTAGCGCACCATTCAGGATGCGACCACGGCATAATGTGCCCGCCGCCCATAAGCGTTTTAATCGGAAAACCCGACCACTCCTTTTTCATGATGTCCTGATTTAGTATCGGATCGGCATCGCCACACAAACAAAGAACAGGTCTTGAGTGCGTACCAAGTTCTTTTGCGGCGCTGATCTCAGTGATCCAGACCAAGCCCTCTTGCAGTCTTTGCAAGTTCAGGTGAGCTTTATCATTTGTAATTCCGCATTTCTTCCAGAAATCCCCCATTTGCGGAATAGGATCACGCTCCAGCCTTAATTTTATGGCCTGCAAGGAACGCTCGTCTGAAAAACTCTTGAAACGATAAAATCCATTGATAGCGATCAGCACGTCAATATCTGAGGCTTTGTTCTTCAACGCCCACAAGGTTCCTAAAGAGTGCGTGATATAGACACGCTTGCTGTCGCT
>JBASFN010000139.1:0-2948 GCA_049653045.1 Alphaproteobacteria bacterium | reverse complement strand
TGGTCGGCACGGGCGAGGCGACCACCGCGCTGAAAGAAAACGAACTAGTGACCGTCTCCTGTGCCGAGGGCGATACCGGCAAGGTGTACACAGGCAAACTCGATTTTGAGTGCGAACGCGAGGAAGCCGTGGCGCTTCCCGAGCCGCCCGCCAAGATCATGATGAACGTCGCCAACCCCGAGCGCGCGTTTGAATTCGCGCAGATTCCAAATCATGGCGTAGGACTGGCGCGCATCGAGTTCGTTATCAACAATCAGATCGGTGTTCATCCCCTGGCGGCGCTGGCTTACCCTGCCGTGCCGGAAGAAACCCGCAACACTATTCAGGAAAAATCCGCAGGCTATGCCGACCCGGTCTCGTTCTACGTCGACAAGCTTGCTGAAGGCATTGCCACCATCGCGGCCGCGTTCTGGCCCAAACCCGTCATAGTGCGCATGTCCGATTTCAAATCCAACGAGTATGCCCATTTATTGGGCGGCAAGGAGTTCGAACCGAATGAGGAAAATCCCATGCTCGGGTTTCGCGGCGCGTCACGCTATATCTCCAGCATGTTCCGTCCCGCGTTCGAACTCGAATGCCGCGCCCTGAAAAAAGTCCGTAACGAGATGGAGCTGACCAATGTGGAAATCATGATCCCCTTCGTGCGCACCCTGGAAGAAGCCCAAGGCGTGATTGACTTGCTGGCGGAGAACAACTTGAAGCGCGGGCAGGATGGCTTGCGTCTCATCATGATGTGCGAGATTCCCTCCAACGTGCTGCTGGCCGAAGATTTCCTGCAACTGTTCGACGGCTTCTCCATCGGCAGCAACGACCTCACCCAACTGACGCTGGGCGTGGATCGCGACTCCGCGCTGGTTGCAGGCAGTTTTGACGAGCGCAATCCTGCTGTTAAAAAACTGCTGAGTGAGGTGATTGCCGTGTGCAAACGGCAAGGAAAATACATCGGCATCTGCGGGCAGGGGCCAAGCGATCATGCAGATTTTGCCGAGTGGCTGGTGGGACAGGGAATCGAGTCGATTTCGCTGAACCCGGATACGGTGGTGGCGACGTGGAAACGGTTGACCAGGCAGATTCTGCGCGATTCTGGCCGAAGGGTAGCGATGAGCCATTTGGATTAGCCGAGTTTCTAGGATAATGAACAGATGGCTGGGTGATACAGCTCCTTGTTTTTGGATGTTGTCGGAATGTCTGTGAACGTAAATATTTTTGAAGTCATCAAGAGGGAGACGGAACTGTTATCTCTCAAGATGGCAGTGATAGAAGGGGGCGATCGCCTTACTTACGGGGAACTGATTAAATCCGCTGAGCGATTTGCCAAAACACTAAATGAAAATGGTGTTTCGCAGTTTCATCGAGTCGGTTTATTGTGCGATGACAGCATCGATTACATCATTGCAAGTTTGGCTATCCTGTCTATCTCTGCAGTTGTTGTTCCTGTTTCGCCAAAACAGAAAGCGGAGGAAATTGATTCAATTATCAGGATAATTGATGTTGATTTTCTCGTCGCGGAATCCGGGTTTCGTCAAGTCGAGTTCGGCGATCAATCTCGTCCTTATGATTTGTTTAAGAAGAAATTCTTTGTCGTGAAACGAATCGTCTTGGGATGTCCTAAGGCAGAATACTTCACGACAAACCCGGCGTTTATCCGGTTCAGCTCTGGCACCACTGGTACAAGTAAAGGGGTGATTCTGTCTCATGAGGCAATCGTGGAAAGAGTCAATGCCGCGAATCAGGGGCTCCGAATAACTTCAGATGATGTGATCCTCTGGGTGCTCTCCATGCGCTTCCATTTTGTAGTCACCATTCTTCTGTTTCTGAAGTGTGGTGCGACGATAGTGCTTTGCGGACATCGATTCCCTGATTCGCTCATAGAAGGTGTTAGTGCGCATAGGGGAACATTTATCTACGCTTCGCCTTTCTACTACAGCCTGCTGTCTCGCATGGATGGGTTGCCCGGAGATGTATTGAAACAGATACGGCTTGCGGTTTCGACGACCATAAAACTGCCTGAGAGCATTGCGGAAGAATTTTTTGAAAAGTTTGGTTTCGAGTTAGCAGAAGCGTATGGGATTATAGAAGTCGGACTGCCATTCGTGCGGCTCTCTGGGGGTAAAGATAAGCGCGGCTCGGTGGGCAGGCCTTTGCCAGACTTCAAGATAAAAATCGACAATAAAGATGCTGACGGGGTAGGAGAGATTAGCATCCAAGGAAAAGGAATGCTCGACGCCTATTATTCCCCGTGGCAAGGCAGGAACGATATATTTATCGACGGTTGGTTTAAGACGGGTGATCTCGGGATGATTGATGCTGATGGTTACCTCTTCATTGTGGGCAGGAACAAGGAAGTGATTAATCTGGGCGGTTTGAAAATATTCGCCCAGGAAGTGGAGGCTGTTTTGAACCGACATCCGCAAGTAAAAGAGTCACTGGTATATGGCGTAGCACACAAAGAATATGGGCAGCTTCCAATGGCAAAAATCGTAATCAGGGAAGAAAAAGGCGTTCTCAAAGAGAATGATCTGCGACGGTTTTGTAATTTACAGCTTGCTCAATACAAAGTCCCCAAGGGGTTCGAGTTCGTGAGCAATCTTCCCAGGACCGCAAGCGGCAAGATTAAACGCTGAGTCAGTCTCGGTATTTTATTGCGCTCAAAATAATCTGATTGCAGAAAACCGATTTAATGTTTTCACCATATAAAACGATAACAGTCAGTCTGAGTTCCCCATTAAGTAATTTCGATTGGGGCTTAGGTGAGGGTCGCGTAATTGTCATCTGTTTTCTTTCATAAACTGTCGCGTTATGCAGTTTCAAATCCTTTACATGCGACGTCTCCCCCTATTTGAGTAGCAGATAGCTTTGGAGTCCAATCCCATTATCTAGGAGATTGGACATGAAGAAGCGTTTTACCGAAGAGCAGATCATTGGTTTTTTGCGCGAGGCCGAGGCTG
>JBASFN010000138.1:0-5521 GCA_049653045.1 Alphaproteobacteria bacterium | reverse complement strand
TCCTCGAACAATTCGGCCAGGAGCCAGAGCAAAAACGTCGCGTAGAGCCTTGGCGATTGCATCAATTTATCGGCAGCGAGAATGTTAATCACCCCGCGCCCGTCCATATCGGTTTTCATCAGGTCGGAAAGTTGAAGCGCAGGCTCGCCGAAAAACTGATCCGCGCCCTGTTCCTCCAGCCGCAATAAATTACGCTGGATCGTGCCGACGGATTGCGTACTGACATTGCCGTATTTGGCCGATATTTCATCACGCCGCTCATTCATCTCGTTCAAAAACGCTCGCAGATCTTTGAGGTCGAGTAAAAGAATGCCTTCCTCGTCCGCCATGCGAAAGGCGACATTCAAAACGCCCTCCTGCACATCATTCAATTCAAGGATATGCGAGAGCAACAACGGCCCCATCTCGGAAATTGTCGTGCGAACCGCGTGGCCTTGCTCGGCGAACACATCCCAGAAGGTCACGGGATAGGCCGATGCCTTGTACTCAGCCGCAAAGCCGATGTCTTCGGCGCGCTTCACAAGGAAATCCTGTTTCTCTGAGGGGCTGCACATGCCCGACAGATCGCCTTTTACATCGGCCATGAAAACTGGAACGCCCGCATCAGAGAAGCCTTCCGCCAGAACCTGAAGCGTGATCGTCTTGCCCGTTCCGGTCGCCCCGGCAATCAAGCCATGGCGATTGCCCCAGCGAAGCGGCAAATATTCTGGCTTATCGCTGTGTCCAACATAAATCTCGTCAGTCTTTAAAAACGCCATTGGTCTGTTCCTCTTTTATGGGTATGAGCGGCATATTACATCTGAAAATGCGTTCTGTCATGCTTGAGCGCGGGGATGGAACGCCGCGCTTTCTCGACATCCTGCATCGCCAGATCGGCGATAATAATCCCGGTTTCCGCGCCACCATCGGCCAGCACATTTCCCCACGGGTCGATTATCATCGAATGCCCCCATGTGCGGCGGCCATTGTCGTGCTCGCCTGTCTGGGCGGGCGCAATGACAAAACTGCCCGTCTCGATCGCCCGCGCCCGCAATAAAATCTCCCAGTGCGCCTTCCCTGTTGGAACGGTAAACGCCGCCGGAACGGTCATTATCGCTGCGCCCTTATGGGCAAGACTCCGATAATGATAGGCAAACCGCAGGTCGTAACAAATGCTCAGGCCAACCCCGCCCCACGGCGTTTCGGCAACGACAAGCTTGTTCCCCGGCTCGACGATGTCGCTTTCACGGTATTGTTCCCCGGCTGAAAGATCGGCATCGAACAGGTGGATTTTATCGTACTGCGCCGCGATTGTTCCATCCGGCGCGAATAAAAAACTCCGGTTGGCGATTTTCCTGTCCGATACCTTGATCGAAAACGACCCGGCGAGAAGCCAGACACCAAACCCGCTGGCCAGCTTTGAAAACATGGGAATCCCCGGATGTTTGTCCTCTACCATAGCGGTTTTAAGCTTTTCAGTCGCCGGATGGCGTATCTGGCAGGTGTTCTCGGGCGTGGCGATAAACTGCGCCCCCTCAGCAATTGCACGGCGGATCAGCCGCTCTGCCTCGGCAAGATTAACGGCCATATTCGGCCCCGAAGTCATCTGGATACAGGCGGCGCGTAACGTATCGGTCATATGATCCCCTAAAATCCGTCATTCCCGCGAAGGCGGGAATCCATGGAAAGGATTAGAGCAAAATTCCGGCGTTTTGCGAAGGCGGAAGAATGGACCCCCGCCTTCGCGGGGGTGACGAGTGAGAAGCGGGGGTGACGGAAGTGAGACTGGGGTGACAAAAGAGAGATAGATGTGAGGATTACAAGAAATGGATATTTGGCTTTATTTTCTGCCGTTTTAAAGGTAAATATGCCCGGCATGACAAACGATAAAGACATCATCAAAACAGACGCCGTGATTATCGGCGCGGGGCCGTGCGGCCTGTTCACCGTGTTCGAGATGGGCCTGCTCGATATGAAATGCCACCTCGTCGATATTTTGGATCGCCCCGGCGGCCAGTGCGCGGAGCTTTACCCCGAAAAACCCATCTATGACATCCCGGCATGGCCGGTCATCAACGGACAGGAACTGACCGACCGCCTGATGGAGCAAATTGCCCCGTTCAAGCCCGTCTTTCATTTCCAGCAAATGGCCGAGAGTCTTGAAAAAATCCCCCCCTCCCCCCCCGCAAGCGGGGGGGATATAATGGGGGGCTGGCGGCTGACCACCGACATCGGCACAATATTCGAGGCCAAGATCATCATCATCGCGGCGGGCGGTGGATCGTTCGTCCCTAAAAAACCGCCTATCCCCGGCATCGCCGACTATGAGGGGACATCCGTTTTTTACGCCGTCAGGAAGATGGAGCAATTCCGGGGCAAAAACATCGTCATTGTCGGCGGCGGCGATTCCGCGCTCGACTGGACGCTGAACCTCCAGCCTATCGCCAAAGAACTGACGCTTGTCCATCGCCGCGACGATTTCCGCGCCGCGCCGGACTCCGTATCCAAAATGCGCGCCCTCGCCGCCGCCGGGAAAATAAAATTCCAGACCGGACAGGTTTCAAGCTTAAGCGGACAAAACGGCCAACTGGACTCCATTATCATCAAGGATAATGACGGAAGCGAAAAAGAAATCGCGTGCGATACATTATTGCCATTCTTTGGCCTGACGATGAAGCTGGGGCCGATTGCTAATTTCGGCCTGAACCTCCACGAAAACCTGATCCCCGTGGACACGGAAAAATTCGAGACAACAACGCCCGGCATTTTTGCGGTGGGCGACATCAATACCTATCCGGGGAAATTAAAGCTGATCCTGTCTGGCTTTCACGAGGCTGCGCTCATGTCGCGTCAGGCCTTCCGTTATTGCTACCCGGAGAAAAAGCTGCGCTTTGAATACACGACATCAAGCTCTTCCCTGCAGGAAAAACTCGGCGTGGACGAGGACAAAGCCGCGTCGGCTTAAGATTCAATCTTGTCGAATAATTCACTGGCCACGTATCGCTCGGCCGGGGATGCGGCCATAACGATGATGGTCTTGCCCTTGCTGGTCGGAAGGCGTGCCACCTCAAGCGCGGCGGCGAAGGTCGCGCCCGTGGATAGGCCGCAGGTAATCCCCTCTAACTGCGTTACCTGACGCGCCATCTCGATCGCATCCTTGCTCGGCACTTGAATAATTCCGTTGATGACGCTCCCGGCTTTTTCAAGGAGGGGCGGTTTGAAGCCCGCGCCGATGCCTTGAATTTTATGCTGTCCCGGCTCGCCGCCCGACAAAACCGGGCTTTCCGCCGGCTCGACCGCAAAGACCTCGAAGGCCGGGTTTTTCTGTTTCAATGTTTGCGCCATGCCTATGATCGTTGCCGCCGTTCCCACGCCCGCCACGAGAATATCCGCCTTGCCGCCGGTATCGTCCCAAATTTCCTCGGCTGTCGTTTCAGCGTGTGCCTTGATAGCGTTTAGATTTGTGAACTGATCGGGCATCCATGAATTGGCGCGTTGCTTCAAAAGGCTTTTTGCAATCTCCGCCGACCCCTTCATGCCGTTTTCCGCCGCCGTCAAGACAACCTCGGCTCCGTGGAAGATCAGGATTTTCCGGCGTTCCAGCGATACGCTCTCGGGCATCACAAGAACAAGCTTATACCCCTTGGACAGCGCGATAAACGCAAGGGACATCGACATATTGCCCGATGTGGCCTCAATAATCGTGGTCTTGCCGGGAACAATCCGCCCCTCACGCTCCGCCGCCTCGATAATCGCCAGTGCCGCACGATCCTTAATCGATGCCATCGGATTGAAATATTCCAGCTTGGCCAGAATATCGGCCTCCAGCCCGTGCCGCGCTATGAATTTCGACGCTCGCACAAGCGGCGTGCCGCCGATGGTCTCGTAAATATCATTATAAATCCGTCCCCGGGACGGAGCGCGCCGCGATGCGGGCGTCGATCCTTTTTTATCGTCTGGTTTAGCGTCCGAAGCGGCAGATGAACGAGCCATGAATGAGTGTCCTTATCAGGAGTAAGTGATTCTGGATATTAAGAATAAAGACTTTAAAGGGATTTGCAAAGGCTATGGGCTTTTAATCCCGCCGAAAAGCCCCTGTCTCGAGGAAACAGGCGACCTGCGCCATCACCTCTGGGCTAAACATCATAAAGCTATGCGTCACGGGCAGGACGATATGATCGGCCATTCCCGCTATTTTCGTGCGCTCGACGCTGACGATGCCGTCATGCGCCCCGACGATCTTTCTGGGCAAGACCCAAAGCGCGAGGGGATTAACAGACTTGCTCCCCGCGATCACGCCGAGGGAATAGGTAATCTCCCCGTCCAGATGTTTGTATTTCGTATGAAGCTGGTCGGAGGCAGGCCCGTATATTTTCCTGAACACAGGGGCGAGATGTTTATGCTCGCGGAGGAAATCGGCAAATTCGCTCCCCGTATTGGGCGGCCCCAGCATTACCACACGCCCCAGATTTAAGGGCTTTCTTGTCGCAATATAATACCGCGCAATCAGGCTGCCCATCGAATGGGCGACAAAATGAATGCGCTGTCCTTCATTGTACCCTTTGCGGGATTTTATTTTTTCTTCGACAAAATCGGTGAGGTCTTCGAGGTTTTTTTTACGCGAGGGGTACAGGATATTCACCGTCTCATATCCGCGCTTTCGCAAGTAACGCGACAAGGGAAGCATATCCATCTTATTACGAAGAATGCCGTGCAAAAGAACAACCAGATCGGACATGGAAAAAAACTTTCTTTAACTATACCGTCAAGCAACCCGCCTCCTTTGTTTTTACCTGTTAAATAGGCTATAGGCTAGGGATGACCCCGGAGTTTTTATTGCCCTTTGCCCTCGCCAGCGTTGCCATCGAAGCCACGCCAGGGCCGAATATGGCTTACCTTGCTGTCCTCAGCATGAGCGAAGGCCGCCGGGCAGGATTTGCGGCGGTGGCCGGGGTGGCTCTTGGGCTTTTTATCATTGGCATCGCCGCCGCGCTTGGCGTGGCCGCTCTCATTTCCGAATCGCCGTTTCTTTTTCATGTCTTACGCTGGGGCGGCGTTGCCTACCTGCTTTGGCTGGCATGGGACGGCTGGCGCGACGAAAAGGACACAGAACATCAAGACCACAACACCCTGCTCTCACAGGCAAAATTTTTCCGGCGCGGATTGATTACAAATCTGCTGAACCCAAAAGCCGCGCTGTTTTACATCGCCATCCTGCCCACCTTTATCGATGAACAATTTCCAGCGGGAGCACAGGCGATAACCCTGACATTTATTTACGTGGCGATTGCGACAATCGTTCATAGCTTGATCGTCACGCTGGGCGGTGCGGCCCGCCCCTTTCTTGAAAGCCCGGCGCGCCGCCAGACAGTGCGCCGCATTCTGGCCATTGTTCTGGCCTTGATTGCCGTGTGGTTTGCCGTATCTACACGGTAAAAAATTCCAACAAAAAACCGCCCAATGGGCGGTTTAAAAAAAGAAACTCTCTATAAATAAACTCTAGCGAAACATCCGTTTCAATACGCGAAGGACATCTTTAAAC
>JBASFN010000137.1:0-8770 GCA_049653045.1 Alphaproteobacteria bacterium | reverse complement strand
GTATTCTATCTGTCTTAAATATACTGTTATGTAAGATTTGGAATGCGTTTATCAAATTATTAAAAGCCATTAAAATTCTAAAATTCATACCTGAAAACGGCTGGGTTCTTGCTGCAATAATTGTTTTTGTATCGATAATATTTCCGCCATTGTGTTTTATCCTTTACCCAATAGGCATAGCCGCAATCATTAATAACGCAGACCCTAAAAACGAATTTTTGATCGAGATAGAATAATTAACCTCCAAACTCTTCGCCTGTCTCCGCATGATGGGCTTTCTTCTTCGTGGCTTCTTGCCAGCGTTTTACAATCACATCGACATATTTGGGATCCAACTCACTTGTCCGGCATTGCCGCCCCAGACGCTCACAGGCTATGAGCGTGGAGCCAGAGCCGCCGAAGGGATCCAGGACAATATCCTTGGTTTTGCTCGAATTCTTGATGGCACGTTCCACCAGATCGACTGGCTTCATGGTGGTACGTGTACGAAAAAAGAAAGATCCCTCGGCTTCGCTCGGGATGACAAACTTTCACTTATCCTTCGCCACAAAAACCCCGTCCCATTTTTCAGGCGGGTTTTTCAAGAGTGTTTCAATCCGCCCCGCATATATCTCGTAAAACCCCTCTAACCCGAACGATTGCAGCGCCGCACACTCCGCGATCAACTCCATTGCCTTTTTAAAATCCCCCGCCCGGTACGCCGCGACCATACGCTCATGCACCTCTTTCAATTTTAAAAATTGTTCCTGAACGGCCAATTTTTCATCCCCCAGCAAAACAAAAATCCGCGTCGCTTTCGTCCGCCCCTTCACCTGAATTAAATCCGCCTCCAGCGCCGCGAAATCCTGCGCCTTCTCCCATGTGCTCTCGCCGATGATGATATTGACCTCGTAATTTTTCGTCTGACCTTCGAGGCGCGATGCCAGATTGACCGCATCGCCCAGAACCGAATAGGCAAACCGTTGCTTCGATCCCATATTCCCGACGGCGCAAACGCCCGTGTTCAGGCCTATCCCGGCCTTAAGCAACAACGGCGTCCTCCCCGCCGCCTTTTGATTCTCAGCCAACGCCGCATTCACCGGCGCAAGTACGTCCTGCATCGCCAGCGCCGTGCGGCAAGCATTACGCGCATGATCGGACTCAAGCGGCGCGTTCCAGAACGCCATTATGGCATCGCCGATATATTTGTCTATTGTGCCTCTGCTCTTTACCACAAGATCCGACATCGGCGTCAGAAAATTATTCATCAGATGTACCAGTTCGTCCGGCTTCATCCCTTCGGCGATCGAGGTAAACCCTCGAATATCGCTGAACATAATCGTCAACTCCTTGTTTTCTCCGCCAAGGCGCAGCTTTTCCGGGTTTTTCTCCAGCTCCTTCACAAAATCAGGAGAAATATAAAGCCCCAGAGTCTGCCTGACCTGACGTTTTTCCATTTCTGTTTTGAGAAAGCCCATCAGGGACGTCGCCGTAAACGTAATCATCACGCCAACTGAAGGTGTCACCGGGTCGAACAACCCGCCGTACTCGGAAAACACTTGCCACGCACCTAAAAACGCGCCGATGACAAACAGCATGCAGAACACAGCCAGCCACAAGGGATTTACCGCAAAAGAAAGCAGGATAATAAAAAACCCAGCCACAACACACGCCCCAATTTCAAGAACATTCGCTGCATAGGGCCGAATCAAGTAACGCCCCTGCAAAATCTGCTCGAGCGCATTCATATGCACAAAAACACCAGGCCTCATCCCAAGCGGAGTCGCCCGGAGATCCATCAGACCCTCCGCGCTGGAAGCAATAAAAACGATCTTGTCCTGCACCCTCGAATCCGCCTGAAAATTTTCTTCCAGAAATTTTGAAGCAGACAATTTTTCCGTTTCCGGATCAAATTCTCGGTAATAGACCCACATTTTCCCTTCCGCACTCAGTGGAATCTTGTGGCTCCCAATCAGCAGGCGAAAGGGATCTTCAATCTCGTAATTCTGATTGCTGACTACAGCCTCTATCTTCGGCGGAGATTTTCTTTTCTCATACAGTCTAAGCGCTTCAAGAACCAGTGATGGATAAATTTCAGTGCCGTCGTGAAAAATCAAGCCCGTTTGGCGAATAATGGAATCGCCTTCTGCGGAGGCCATAAAACTCCCATTTCCTGCGGCGGCCTTCTGAAGCACCGGGAGAAACTGCGCCGTACCATCGAAGTAAACCGATCTTGAACTTTTCTGGTTCAGAAAAAAATTCTTATGCTCCCTTTTTATAAGAATTCCTTGTTTTATTTTCAGCAGATCTCTGTTCGATCCATGCGAAAACCCGGCAACAAAATTTCCTGCCTCGCCTATCGCCTTCGCCAGAACATCATCATGGCTTTCTTTCGATAGCAGAGCCTGCCTGATTTCTTCCGGCACTTCCTGCGGAGAAAGCGTAGACAGATAATTCTCAGGAGAGGTCCGATCAGGCTCTGCCAGCACACCATCAAACACGATGACATTTGCGCCGGATGTTTTCAGGTTGCGCACAAGGTTCGCGACAACGGTTCTCGGCCACGGCCATTGGCCGACTTGCGCAAGAGATTCATCATCAATATCGACAAATACAATACTGTCTGAAGAAGGACGAGGCTTAACCTTGATATAGGTATCATACAGGAGATAAAAAATCCTCTGCTTGAGGCCAAGATCCTCCCCGACAGCAATCACAAAAAAAGAGAGAAAAATAACAGGTACTATAAACCGAAAAAAAGGATGAACGATCAGCCTACCCATCTATCTCTCCGTAAAGGCGCTGTCCCTCGCCCGCAGCACTGGTTTCAAAAGATACTGCAAAATCGTCCGCTTGCCCGTCACCACCTCGGTCTGTGCGACCATGCCGGGCGTAATCGGCAACGGATTGTCCGACGCGCCGAGATAATTTTTCGCCGTCCGCACTTCGATCTCGAACGATACATTCCCCTCGTGATCCGTCACGCTGTTCGCGCCAATCCTCACCAGCGTCCCGTCCAGCGTCCCGTATCTCTGGGAATCATAGGCCGTGATTTTTACCTTCACACCCTGCCCCGGACGTAAAAAAGCAATCTCGTCCGGCGGAACCTTGGCAATGATTTTCAATTCATCGTCAACGGGCACAATCTCCACCAGCTTCATCGCCGGCTCAATCACCCCGCCGATGGTTTTTACGGCGATGCTGTTGACGATGCCCTCGACCGGCGAGCGTAATTCCGCCCGGTAAACCCTGTCGCCCATCGTCTTGAGATTCTCCTGCAAGCTGGACATTTCCGTTTCCACCGCGTTCATCTCGCCCAATGCCTGCGAACGGAATTTATCCGCCTGATTTTCTTTTTCCTTCCGCGCCGCCGCCAACTCCGACTCCAGCCCCTTTTGTTTCTGACTTTCCGCGCTGATCTGCCCGTTAATATCGCTGAGTTCCCGGTCAAGCCGCATCTCCTCAAGCTTGGGCACGGCGCGCTGACGCACCATCTCGCGGGTTAAATCCAACTCCTTCTGCAAATGCTTGCGGCTGTCGGCCATCCGCCCCACCTGCGCCTTCACCTCCGACAATTCCGCCGACGCCTTTTGAATGCGGTCCTCCAGAATACCGTATGAATTTTTTAATTCCTGCTGGCGCGACACATATAACGCCTTTTCATTGGCCGCGATCTGCGCGTTTTTATCCGCGATGTCCTTCGGCACGACAAAATCCGTTCCCTTCGCCTCGGCCTCCAGCCGCGCTTTCTTCGCCGCCAATCCCGCTACCTTCGCCTCTGTCCCTTTTTCTTCCGAAGAAAACTGCACGTCGCTGATCCGCAGCAAAACCTCGCCCTTCTTCACTTGCTGCCCTTCCTTCACCAGCAATTCACCGAGGATCCCGCCCTCAAGGCTCTGCACCACCTGCACTTCCTGCGATGGCACAACCTGACCCTGTCCCCGCGTTAATTCATCAATCTGCGCCACCCCCGCCCAGATCAGGAAAAACAGCATCAACGCCATGATCGAAAAAAACATCATCATCACCGGAGCCGCCGGGCGAATATGCGCCGCCGCCTCCAGTTCAGCCATAAAATCGGTGTCCTGCATTTTCCGGCTCATGCCCGCACCTCGATCTTGCCCGAGGCCAACGCTTCCAGCACCCTGTCCCGTGGCCCATCCATAATCACCTTGCCCTGATCCAGCAAAATCAAACGATCCACCATCGGCAGCATCGCCTGTTTGTGCGTAATCAAAATCAACGTGCGCCCCGCGATATTATTCTCGATATAACGGCGAAATCCTTCCTCCGCCTGAACGTCCATTGCGTTCGTCGGTTCATCGCAAACCAGTATGTTTGGGTTCAGTAACATCGCCCGCGCCAAAGCCACCGCCTGACGCTGCCCGCCGGATAACCCGAGGCCATGCTCGCCCACCGGCGCATCATACCCCATCGGATGCCGCGCCACGAAGTCATGCACGCCCGCCGTCTTCGACGCCGCCAGAATCTCGTCCTCGCCCGCATGCGGAACGCTGGCCGTGATATTGTCGCGCACACTGCCGCTAAACAAAACGACATCCTGCGCGATATAAGCAATCCGCCGCCGCAGATCGGCCGGATCAATCTGGCGGTAGTCCGTTTCATCGGCATAGATCGCCCCGGCAACCGGCTCGTATAAATTCAGCATCAACCGCGCCAGCGTGCTTTTCCCCGACCCCACGCGCCCGATAATCCCGACCTTCTCCCCCGCCTCGATGGAAAAGGAAACCCCGTCCAGAACTTTCCTGTCCACCTGCGGATATGCGAACGAAACCTTATCGAGCCTGATCTTGCCCTTCAGATCGGGACGGTGCAAAAACCGCTTGCCCGCCGGACGCTCTACGGGCTGGCGCATAATACCGTCCAACGTCTTCAATGCACTACCCGCCTGATGATACCGCGTCATCAAATTGGCAATCTGGCCAATGGGCGCAATCGCCCGTCCGGCTAAAATTACAGTCGCAATCAACGACCCCACCGTCATATCCCCGGCCTGCACCACATACATCCCAGCCAGAACGATCAAAACAGACGCGGCCTGCTGGAGGAGCGTCGCAATATTCACGCCCAGCCCCGACCAGAACCGCGAGTCCTGCCCCTCTTTTGCGTTACGCCCGGCATACTCGGTATAACGCGACCGAAACCGCCCGTCCGCACTGATGGCCTTAACCGTCTCCAGCCCGTGAATGGTTTCCACCAGTAACCCGTGCTTTGATTCCGCCGTTCGCACGGAACTTCGCACATGCGCTTTTAATTTCGCCTGAATGAAAAATCCGGCCATCACCACAATCACCATCAGCCCGACCGGGATAAACGCAAGGCCACCGCCCAGATGAAACACCACGAATAAAAAGAAAATAGAAAACGGCAGGTCAACCAAAACTGTCACCGTCGCCGACGTGAAAAAGTCCCGGACGGAATCAAACTCGCGCAGCATATTGGCGAACACCCCGCTCGATCGTGGCCGCCCCGCCAGCTTCATATTCAAAACCTGATCGTAAATCCGCCGCGCCGCGACCACGTCGATCCGCCGTCCGGCCAAGTCAATCAGATACGCCCGGAGCGTCCGCATAATGAAATCGAAAATGAAAACCGTGAGCGCGCCGATCCCCAGCGCCCAGCCGGTTTCAATCGCGTTATTCGGAATCACCCGGTCATAAACATTCATAATAAAAATCGGACTGGCCAGCGCAAACAGGTTGATAAAAATCCCGCCGATCAACGCCGTGCCGTAAATGCTCCTGTTATCGCGCACAAGCCCCCAGAACCAATGGCCGGAAATTTCATCCCCGTGCGCCGCTTCCTGATTGCTGAATTCAGATTTTGGATGGATGAAAATGGTATAGCCCGCATAATCCTTCTCCAGATTTTTAAGCGGCACATCACGAACCGATTTTGTTTCCGGTGAGAAAATCTTCGCGGTCTTGCTCCCCGCCTCCAATAAAACAACCGCCTGATTGCCGCCAAGGATCAATACAACGGGCAACACCGCATCGGGAATCTCGCCGATACTTTTACGCCGTACCGATTGCGCCTTCAGCCCCGCCCGCTCCGCCGCCTCGCAGAACAACGTCGGCCCCATATTTTTATCGTCATACGCCAGCCCGGCGGTCAGCGCCTGCGCCGATTTAGCCTGCCCGAAATGCCCGGTCAGGAAAACAAGCGACTCCAGCAGCGCATCGCTTTCACCAACGCCGATCTCTTGGGAATTACTTCTGCTCATCGGGCAAAGGCCCCGTCATTCTCGGGGCGGAAGGCTGCGCCTGCGCGGTCTGCACGGCCAGCGATTCCCGCAAACGCCCCTGCCCCGTCAAAATGGCGTACTGCGCGGCCAAAATCCGGTACGCCCCGCTCATCTTCTCAAGCTGCGTTGTAAACATCTGGTTATCCGACTGCATCAACTGAAGCAGGGAAATCCGTGCGCCCTCGAACTGAATTTTATACGTATCGAAAAGCTTTTGGTTCAGCTCCAACCGCTTTTGCTGGCTCTCCGCCTGCTCCAGCGCGGTCTTATACTCTCCGTAAGACAGCCGGATCGTCCGCTCCACCTGCCGCTCCAATTCATGCAAGCGCGACTGAGTTTCCTTCCGCTCGAAAACTTTTTTCTGAATGCGCGCCAATTGCGCGCCCCCTGTGTCGAAATCCCAGTTCATCCGCACGACGGCGCGGCCATCGGTCATCTCGCCGCCAATCTCGTCTTTTTTCTCACTCTCCAGATAGGAAAACTCGCCGTCCACCTCCGGATATAATCCCGCCTCTTCGGCCTTCACGCCATGTTCGGCGGATTTCTCCATCATCTCGGCGGATTTCAAAGCCGGATGATTGGCAATCGCATACGCCACCGCCTCATCCGCCGCCTGCGGGATAAACTCGGAACGCGGCGACGGCACATGCATCTCCCCCGCTGGCAAAGCCCCGGTCAATTCCTCGTAATACGCCTCGGCGCGCAAAACCTGCCCCCGATAATCGGCAATCATATTTTCAAGAATAACGCTGATGTCTCGTGCTTGCTGGTGCTCGGCCTCGTCCGCCGCGCCGTCATCGACCATTTTCTTGATGCGCTCCCGGTAATCGGCAACCTTGGCCGCATGAGCCTCCAACATCCCCAGCCCATGCCGCGCCCGCAAAAGATCGAGATACGCCTGCGCCATACTAAACGCCAACCGCTCCTCGGTGTCGGCCACGCTCATGGTGGCGGAAATCATTTTCGCCTGCGCCGCTTCAACGCGATTGCTCGTCTCAAATCCGTCAAACAGCATCTGCCGCGCCGTCAGCGACCCTTCCCAGTAATTGGAATAGGCCGCACCCCGCGTCGTGACCAACCCACGGCTTGTGCTGTTATCCCCGTAAATCCGCCCGCCCTGCCCGGACACCGCAAGCTGCGGAAAATAATCCGACCGATATTCGCGTTTTTCCTGCCCGGCAATCGCTGTGCCCGCCTTGGCCGCCTCGATGCTTGGATGATTCTGAAGCGTCATCTGCACCGCCTGCTCCAGCGTTTCCGCACGAAGAGACGTCCCCGGCGCGACAAAAAACACAGCACCAAACAACAGCGATGAAAAGAATCCTCTGGAAACGCGCATAGATAAAACCACGAAAAAATCAGGACAAAAAGCAGGAACCTGTCCAACGAATCTAATGAAATTCCGGACTTTATACAAGCGCGTTCCGGTAAAGCCCTCAACAAAGAATGTCCGGGGCTTCACAAGCCCCCCAACTTCGTGCATCTTCTTTGTGTTTCATAGCGATTCTGGAGCAAAAACCTTGTCAATCACCATAGCCATCCCCCGGGAAACTGCCGAATTTGAACGCCGCGTCGCCGCGTCACCGGAAACCGTCAAAAAACTCAAGGCGCTCGGCTGTTCTGTCGTTATAGAAAAGGGCGCGGGCGAAGGCTCGGCCATCACCGACGATCAATTCCGCGAGGCCGGAGCCGAAATCGCTGCGAATATTCAGGAAACCCTGAAAAACGCCGCCATTATCCTCACCGTCCAGCCCTTACCTCAAAAAGATTTGGATTGTGTAAAATCAAATAAGGGGGAAAACGCCGCCCTTCTGATCGGCATGCTCTCTCCCCACAGCAACAAGCCCATGATCGAGAGCCTCGCTAGCGCAAATATCAACGCCTTTTCGATGGAACTCGTCCCGCGCATCACGCGGGCGCAGAGCATGGACGTGCTGTCCTCGCAATCCAACCTCGCGGGCTATAAGGCCGTGCTGGACGCGTGCGAAAATTATGGGCGCGCCTTCCCGATGATGATGACGGCGGCGGGAACTGTCCCCCCCGCCAAGGTCTTTATCATGGGCGCGGGCGTGGCCGGATTACAGGCAATCGCCACGGCAAAACGGTTAGGCGCGGTTGTCTCTGCCACCGATGTCCGCCCCGCCGCGAAGGAACAGGTCAAATCCTTAGGCGCCTCCTTCATCGCCGTCGAGGACGACGAATTCAAGCAAGCCGAAACCGCAGGCGGCTACGCCAAGCAAATGTCCCCGGAGTATCAGGCCAAACAACAGGCCTTGATCGAGGAGCACATTCAAAAACAGGACGTTGTGATTACCACCGCCCTCATCCCCGGACGCGCCGCCCCCAAACTCGTCACGGAAAAGATGGTTGCGTCCATGAAACCTGGATCGGTGATCGTTGATCTCGCCGTCGAAAGCGGCGGCAACTGCGCGTCTTCCGAACCCGGCAAGGTCGTCGTCAAAAACGGCATCTCTATCGTCGGTCACAAAAACGTACCGAGTCGTATCGCCGGAAATGCCTCCGCCC
>JBASFN010000136.1:0-7123 GCA_049653045.1 Alphaproteobacteria bacterium | reverse complement strand
TCCTGCGGGCTACGAAGAGAGAGACGTGCGGTGATCGAACTTACGGTGCGGTTCATGGCTTAACCTTCCTGCATTTTATCAAACAAGGAAGGTGTGCCATTGCCCTTGTTTTCTGGTTCCGGTTTTGGCTGAAGATTGGCGACATTCAAACTGTAATCATCTTTGCCCCATTCACATTTAATAAGAACGGCGGCTGGAATTTTGCGAATGGTCAAGTTTTCAAAAACATCCTGATTGGCTTTAAAGGCTTTGCAGCAGATCAACAGGGTTCTGTTTTTGCCAACTTCCTCGCTGATAACTTTCAGTTGATCGTGCGTCAGAACACTGGTGGTCACATATATAAAGTCAGTTTCTGACGAATGCCCGTGAACCCAGTAGTGTTCAGAGTTCGGCTGATAAGTGAAACCCATGAGTTTACACATAGCCTCAGAAAGCATCGCAGCATTGTATTCGTTGCTTATGACCCAATTGTCCCATTTATCTTTCTGCAACAAGGATGGGGCCAAATAATAGTAACGGAATCCGCCGCCGCCCTTCCAATGAGTTGTTTCAGTCACGCCTGTTTTATCTTGCCCATCTACAACACCCTGTAATCTCGGTATGACATGTGTGTGGCAGTGATCTCCTAATTCAACGGTTACCCAACGTCTTCTCATTTTATGAGCTACAGCAGCAGTAGTTCCAGATCCAGCAAAAGAGTCTAAAACCCAATCGCCTGGAGAACTGAAATGGCCAAGCAATTTGTGTATTAGAACTTCTGGTTTTTTACCGCTTCTAAATTCAACACCGCCTTCTTGTCGGCAATTGCCAAAACTAGCTGCTAAGTCTAAGAAATTTTCTATAGGCGACGTTTTTTCTTGGTCAGGATTTTCAAGCTGTGAATTCGGAACACCCTGATAGTATTTTCCTTTGGTTGCTCCTTGTCTTTTAGGGCCTGTAAAATATCGGTATGGGAACTTATCATCTCCGATACCCTCAACCTTGTAGAGAACACCAAGCCCATCTTCCTTATCTCGACCAGTTAAATAATCACGGAAAAAACGTCCGGATGAATTGCCGTCTAAAATAGTGCCTGATGCCCAGATTTCTTTTAAGCCATCATCGGAACCTTCGCCTTCAATTATTTCATACTCTCCAGGATAAAAGATTTTAGCTTTCTTGCCGCCAATTTCAGTGGCCTTACCCTCTGCTTTTTCATTAACGTAAAAGCTAAATTTCTCAAACGATCCTTGTTTCTTATTTAGGTTTGGCTTCGCGCCATAATCTTTTCTATAGACGTGGATCTGTTCGATCAGCTTGTGAAAGTCCATGTCTTGTTTAAGTGTTTTTTCTGGATATCTCACATGCACATATATGGTTGTAAGATAGTTGGCCCTACCGAATACTTCATACATCAAAACCTTTAGGTATTGCCCCTCTGAATCATCAATCTGGCAGCAGATAAAGCCATCTCGACGTAAAAGTTTTCTTAAAATTTCTAGCCTGCCTCTCATCAGCGAAAGCCAGATAGAATGCTCTACACCATCATCATATAAATCAAAAGCGTTGCCTGTATTGTAAGGAGGATCAATATATACGCATTTAATTTTCCCAGTGAATTCTTGCTCTAGAGCGCGCAAAGCCAAAAGATTGTCACCAAAAATAAGGCGATTATCAAAGATATCACTGTCTGTGATCTTGTGTTTGGCATGATATGATTTATCTGTATCCTCCAGCAGAATTCGCGGCTCTAGCTTTGGCCGAGTATCTTTGCCAATCCAGGTCAGCTCCAGTTTTTGTTTCTTCGCCATGATAATCCTGCTTTCCTACACCAACTCCCACCGGATCATGAAGACCGAAGTGAGCAGTGGATTCAACTGTAATTTTGCTTCGATGGTGTCGAGAAGTTCTTCCATTTTTTCATCCACCTGTTTACGGGTGTTGAAGAACTCCAGCATCTTATCGTCGCGGTCTTTTTCCATCTTTTTAATGCGGCGCTGTTCTTTGGTTTTTTCATCCAAAGTGGCCAGGCTGCGCGCCAGTTTCTTGGCTTCGCGGATTTCTTTTTCCAGAGCCTTAATTTCCTGTTCCATGGCCTGTTTGGTATCTTCGGCCCAGCGTTCCAGCTTGTCGCGCTCTTCTTCAAAATAGATGCCGTTTTCATCATGCGCCTGACGCAGATGCGTTTGAACCATTTGATCGGCAATGGCTGGCAGATCAGCGGGGGCATCCCCTTGCGGTGATCCCACAACCTCGGACGGCACCAGCATCAGACGCGCACAAAGATCGCCATCAAAAACCTGGCCGTCATCCGTTTTGGCGGCAGCGACAAGATGCTCGACCGTATTGATGGATTCAACGGTGAGCTTGGACAGTGCCAGCCAGCCGGACTTGCCACGGAATTCTTTAAGGTCACCCAGTTGCATGCCATAGCGGTCAAGGTGGAAGCGTACCGTCGAGGGTGGCAAGACTTTCGCCTTTGCTCCATCAACCAGCTGCCCTGCCAAACCGTGATCGATACGGAAGAACTGGCCGTTTTTCTCTTCTGCCTCTTTCCATTTCAGGAAATATTCCTCGCCATTATGCTTGAAGCTGGCATCTTCAAATTCTGCATCCGGCAGTTCGGCACGGATCAGGGTCATCAATCGCTCTTCATAAGCGTTGAGGGCAAGATCCATGCTGCTGCGACGGCTTTGCAGCTTACGCAGAACTTCGGGGTCAAAGTTTTCCAACAGAGTGCGGCGAGCATCCTGTTCGCGCGCCTCTATCAAGCCATCTAAATCCAGTTGAAGCTGGGCGAAGTTTTGCTCGATCTCGGTTGTATGGCGACATTTTTGCAAAATGCCGTTGATACGCTGTTCGATATCCACGCCTGACTCGATCGCGCCCAGGATTTCATCGCTGGCACCGAACACGCCTTCGAAGAGCTTAAACTTGCGGTCAAGCAGCTCAAACACCAGCTGATCGGCCTTGTTGCCCTTATTGAGAAAATTGACCACAACCACATCGCATTGCTGGCCGTAACGGTGGACACGGCCAATGCGCTGTTCGACCCGCTGCGGATTCCATGGCAGATCGTAGTTAACCAGCAAGGAGCAGAACTGCATGTTCACGCCCTCGGCACCGGATTCCGTCGATATCAAAATGGTGGATTTGTTTTTGAACTCTTCAACGATGGCGGCTTTCATATCCGCTGATTTTGAGCCGGAGACCTTGTCCGATCCCTTGTGGCGCGCCTGCCATTCCTGATAAATCCGCTTTGATTCAGGATCGTTGTTCGACCCATTGAGCAGAACAATCTCGCCAGCATAGCCGTTGGTTTCCAACAACTCTTTCAAGTGCTGTTGCGTCCGGCAGGATTCGGTGAAGATGACAGCCTTGCGTGCGCCACCCAGTTCTGTCACGCGCGCAAAGGCACGATCTAAAACTTTCAGCAGCGCATTACCTTTTTCATTCTGCTGAATACGCTTTGCCAGCACCTGGTAAGACTTTAATTCTTCGATTTCTTTTCTGAGAGCCTGGTTGTCAGGTTTTTCGCCATCATCCTCGTCCTCAAAATCAAGCTCTTCCGCGATGTCCTTGATGTTTTCAATGTCATCAAGCGTGTCGGTGTTGATGTCCGTCAGCCCGCTTTCGAGGCGTTGGATCATTTTTTCAAGCGTGCCGCTGATAGCAAACGATGATGAAGCCAAAATCTTTCTGATCACAAGCGTGACCAGGTGACGCGCACCTGGCTTGATAGAGGCAATATCATCGCGTTGCAAATAGCTTGAAATGCTGTCGTAAAGATCAAGCTCTTCCTGACTGGGGCGGAAGTCCTCAACGATTGAGTGACGGCGTGTAAACTTAATGCCGCCTTCCTGTTGCACCTGACGGCGCAATGTGCGGCTGCACACCTTGCCGAGGCGGTGTTTCAGGATATCGAGGTTCTGTGCCGTGGCTTTGCCGCCGACATACTGCGCCTTGAAGGCATCCGCGCTACCAAAGAAATGCGGATCAATGATGGAGATCAGGCCGTACAGCTCCAGCAAAGAGTTTTGCAGTGGCGTTGCCGAGAGCAGCATTTTCTTTTTGCCGTCTAGTGCCGCCTGAAGGGCTTTGGCTTTCTTAGCGCCGTCTTTTTTCCAGACGTTACGAAGTTTGTGGGCTTCGTCAAAGATAACCAGATGCCAATCGATATTTTTAACATCAACATCTTTTCTGGCTGCAAATTCGTAAGAGCAGATAACGACACGGTCGGATTCAAAAGGATTAAGTTTTCCAGCCTTCTTTGCGAGATTATAGCTGGATGTCTCAATGATCATGCTGGGCAGCGAGAATTTGTCACTCAATTCCTGCGCCCACTGGTTCCTGAGCATGGCAGGCACGATCAGCAGGATCTTGCGCTGACGCTCGGCCCATTTCTGGGCAATGACAAGGCTGGCCTCAATTGTTTTGCCCAAGCCAACTTCGTCAGCGAGGATAACGCCCTGCGACAAAGGTGAGCGAAGCGCAAAAAGTGCGGCTTCCACTTGGTGTGGGTTCATATCGACTTTTGCACTGGCGATCGAGCGTGAGATCGTATCCTCCGCCTGACCATCGAGGGTCAGCGCGTGTGCAAAATACTGCCCCTGATAGGGCGTATAAGTTTTGGGTGCTGATGGTTGGGCTTTACGCGCCGTCTGATTTTTGTTTTCCATTATTTCAACGGCTCCGTTCCTACCGATAGAATATCCAGATACGCCTCATACGCGAAAATACGGTTGCGTGTTTTTCCAGTCATTTCTTTCAACACGCCGATTTCAACCAGCTTAGCAACGGTGCTGGTCGTGGACGGCACTGAAATATCTAGCTCTGCGGCCACCTTGGTAATCGAGAGATAAGGCTTTTTGAGTAGATGCTCATGAATTTTGAGAGCGCTTTTTGATGCCTTGCCGATCTGGCTAATGCGCACGCGGTCACGCTCCAAGAGATCAATGATCTTCTTGGCATCATTTGCGGCCTGCGTGGCGGTTTCCGTTACACCGTCGAGGAAGAATTCACACCAACGCTCCCAGTCACCTTTGAGGCGCACGTCCTGCAACAGATCGTAATAAAGCTGGCGGTGTTCCTTGAAATGCAAGCTAAGATAAAGGATAGGCTCGACCAGCACACCATCAGCGCAGAGCAGCAGCGTGATCAGCAAACGTCCCAGACGCCCATTACCGTCCAAGAACGGGTGGACGGTTTCAAATTGAACGTGGATCAATGCAGCCTTCACGAGAGCTGGTAGCTTTTGTTCTTCGTCATGCGCGAATTTCTCAAGATCGCTCATGAGATCATCGACCATTTCCGGCGGTGGCGGCACAAAGCGCGCCTTGCCTGGACGGATGCCACCGATCCAGTTTTGCGAACGGCGAAATTCGCCAGGGGCCTTGTTTGCGCCACGTCCGCCGCGCAGCAGGATTTTGTGCATTTCACGGATTAAGCGCGTCGAGAGCGGGAAACCCTTCTTCATGCGGGCAAGGCCGTGATTAAGCGCAGC
Organism: Alphaproteobacteria bacterium; assembly: GCA_049653045.1. Classification (GTDB taxonomy): domain Bacteria; phylum Pseudomonadota; class Alphaproteobacteria; order Micavibrionales; family Micavibrionaceae; genus UBA7657. Next base: position 1,641 of record JBASFN010000136.1, on the reverse strand, counting down.
GATATAATTCGAGACTTCTTCCACATCGTCCACAGGAACGCTGGGGTTTTCATCGTTTTCGAACAACAACAGGTCGGAGAGCGAAGATTGCGTACCTTCGATCTGGGAAGACACCAAGGCTTCCTTGCGAACATACATATAACGAAAGAGACTAATATCGGGCAGTAGCTTTGACAGCGCATCAATCCCGCCCAGAGCTTTCATGGCCTGATCGAGGGATTTATACAACCGATCCATATCAATCGGCGGCTGCGGCGGTAAAGCCGCAGGAACATAGGATTTATAAGTCTCCCCAGCCGTACTGCGGGAAACGTAAGATCCAAGCCGTGTATTGGTTTCAGCCTTAGCCATTGCCATCCTCAAAGCCCCTTTGGGGGCGAATCTTCCCTGAATATAAAATAACGCTATTAAGGTTTAGCGTAAAATCCCTAAACATGGAAGTCCTATATTCAGGGCTGTGGGATAAGTTTAAGGGTCATTTCCACCCAGGCGCGACCCTCTGGTCGATCTGAAGCCCTCAATCAGAAGATCGCGCCGTCAATCGGTCATTTCCCCATGAAAACACCCGATTGGCTGGCATATCTGGGCCAGCCTGGCAGGCTCCGAACGGGTTCGCCGCCATCCCTGCCACTGCGATTGCTCCATATCCGCTATGAACGGACGGCTTCTCCCGCAGTCCCGACGCTTAAAGGGTCTCGGTCCCCAGTGATGGCGCTCAAGGCCAATAACATACGATGGTAGGCCGAGCTGCTCCGCTTCAGTCGTTTACGCCGCTGTATCCTTGGCAAGAGAGGTCATATCGGTGATTTTTTGGAACTGGGTTAAAATCTCAGCGTGGCTCTGGGCGAGATAGCGAACGATGCGCGCATTGCCCAGCAAAGAGCCGAGATATCCCTTGGACAACGTCAAATTCAGGACATCCTTGCCGTAGTTCTCTTCAATCAAGCGATATTCACGCTGCAGGCTTTCCATCTCGCTCTCCATACGCGCCATTTGATCTTCATCCAGCCCTTTAATCTTTTTGGGCTTTTCAGGATCAACCAGTTGATCCTTCGGTGTCGCTGCCAGGAGTGCGCGGGCGTAGGTCTTCGAATATACGCCCGCATCGTTCATCAATGTGACTGCTTCAATCTGGCGGAAAGACTTCATGCGTTTTAGGACTGGGAACGTAGCAATAGCGACCATCTTGTCCTTTATCAATTCGGCAGCTTCCGGACAGATGCCATTCAACAGATCGCGCTTGGTGGCAATACTGCGGACATCAATATTGAGTGCCGCCGCCAATTTTTCTTCCGGCACGCCTTTTTCAATTGCCCGTAGGATCATGCGGTGTTCCTGCACCGTGGAGAGACGGTTGATATGCTTGTTGTAGGTAAAAGCCTCATCATCGGTTGACACAAGGCAGGTCATTTCCGTTTCGCCGAGTTCTTTCAGCGCCTCAACGCGCATATGGCCGTCGAGCAAAATATATTTATTACGTGATTGCGGATCGCGGCTAACCACAGGCGGTTCGATAATGCCGACCTCGCGGATGGAGGCTAAAATCTGCTGGTATTTTTGGCTTTTGCGTGCAGCGGGACTGATGACCTTGATCGCAACGATCTGGTCTATCCGCAAATCAATGGTGGATTTATCAAAGCC